>NZ_JBEYFE010000038.1:0-82071 GCF_040634235.1 Streptomyces sp. NPDC007157 | reverse complement strand
ATGTTGACCGCGTTCACCGACCAGAAGTCGGGGAACTCGACGCCACGCTGCTCGAAATTGACCGAGCCGTCGCGCCAGTTGGTCATGACGACGTCGGGGTTGCCAGCGCGGGAGGACTCGGTGACCAGCCCGCGCGCCTCGCCCCCGACGCCCCACACTCCTGGCAGGGCCACGACTTCGACCTCACCGAGGTCTGCGGACCGGCCCCCACCGCGATCGCCCGGCCCGCTCCCTTCGCCCCCGACGCCGCCCCCGAGGCCGCCCCAGGCGCGCTCGTGGTCCCGGACGGCGACGAGCCGCCCAGCGAGCCGGACTTGCAACCCGCGAGCAACAGGCAGGACAGCACCACGGTCATCGTGGCGCGGCGGGTGAATGACATGACAGCCCCTCATGGTCTGGCGACGGCTGCCCAGATGCTGCCCTACCCGGCCCGCGCCGTAGCGCGCGGGGTAGGGCGCGCGGACGCACACCCGGCGTACACCCGCCCGAAGAGCTCAGGGCGAGGGACCTGACACCGGCACGGACACCGGCCTCACGACGCCGGCATGGACGTACGGGCCAAAGCAGACGCCAGGCTGCCGGCGCTCGGGCGGCAGTTACCCCGCCCGAGCGCCGGCCGACACCGCCGGGTTGGTCAGCGGCGCATGGCGGCGCCGTTGCGGCGGCCACCGCGGGGCTGGCCCCAGGTGACCTCGTCGACCAGCCGGCCGCGGTCGTTGCGCAGGGTCGCGGTGCCACGGTCGTTGTTCCACACGTAGGCGCGGCGGTCCTGGTACACATCGGTGGCGCTGTCGCGGCCTCTTCGCGGACGTCTCGCCGTATCGGTCGATGTGGTCAAACACGACCTGGTGGTTGCGGGCGGCGCGGGTGCGCCAGCCCAGGACCTGCTCGCGGGTCAGGTCATCGAGGATCAGCTCCTAGTCGACGGTGATGTCCTGCCGCCTAGCCTGCTGCTCCCAGCAGATGGCTCGTCACCACGGCGGAAATAGGTGACCAGCAAGGCAGAACAGAAGGTACGCATCGGCGGCCGGTGTTGCGCTCCTTTCCCGAGTCGCACCACCGGCGCCGGGCGCCAGCTACCCCCTTGTGTCCGCGTGTCGATGTGCCGGGCGGACGGTTCCCCGACATTAGGTTCAGCCTGCCGGGAGAGCTGGGAGAGTGCGAGTGAGCGGACAGCAGACCACGGAGAAGTCCTTCTTCGAGAAGGCCGCATACATCGTCACTCCGGGATCGGTCGTCTTCGCCCTCCTGTACTACTTCGGCTACACCTATCGCAACGCCTACTACGCCTACTTCGGACTCGGTGCCAGTGAACTGGGGTTCACACCACAGGACTACCTGCTTGGCAGTCCGGCAGCCGTCTTTCTCCCCCTGTGGATGCTGCTCGTTCTCGGCATCATCGGGGTACTCGCTTTCCGGGCACTGGAGCGGTGGCTGTCGCAGCCAGATGCTGCGGAACGGCGTGGCCCGGTGACCAGGGTGCTCGGTTCGGTGGGCGTGGGCCTGCTGCTGCTGAGCTTCCCCGTCTTCTTGGAGCCAGCGTGGTGGCGGGCCACGATGTGGGTCCTTCTGCCCGTCGGCTGGCTGCGAGTCCTCCTGCCCGCAGTCCTCGTGGCTGTGGGCGCTCTCCTTGTGCTGTGCGCCATGTACCTGACCCGCGATCCGCAGCGCCGCGGCGGGCGGTTCTGGGGCATCACGGAAGGACTCCTCGTCTCCGCGACAGCGCTGGTCGTGTTCTTTACCCTGGCTCGCTACGCCCACGGAGCGGGCACGTCTGCGGCACGGGACGAGGCCGAGAACAACTTCCGCGACACGACGCCTGTCCTGATCCACTCGCGGCAGCCAATCTTCCCGACGGCCCCCGACGTGCACTGCCTGGACCGGGGCGCCGCCTACCTTCCCTACCGGTACCGATGTATCGGTTTCCGTGTGCTGGCGAAGTCGAGCACTCGGTACTATCTGGTGCCCCCGGAGCGTCTGGCCGACGGGGACATCACCTTGGTCCTGAACGACGACAACTCCGTCCGGGTCGAGGTCCGCGGCCAGGAGTGAGCCGCACCGGCGACCTCGGTCAGGTGAGGGAAACCGACGGCACCTCGCTCGCGCTAGTCTCCTGCTGCGTGGGTGTGCCCTCCGGACCGGACGTCGGGCCGACTGGCATGCTCGTTTGCTGTGGCGCGGGTGTGGGCGTCTCCGTCCCGACTGTCCCGGGCGTCCCGGTGTGCTCAGCCGACATTGCCGGACTGGGCTCGCGCTGTGCCACGGAGGCCGTCACATCGCCCTGGTCCGTCTTGACTTCGACCTGAAGACCTCCGTCGGCCGTACCGGACGGAATGATCAGGGCGAAGCTGCAGGTCTGGTGCGGCTGGAGAGTCGTGCCCCCGCAGGTGTCCTCGGCGACGGCCGCTGCGTTGGAGGCGCTGGTCGGCGAGACACCGACCAGCTTTGCCGTTTCCACCTTCATCGGTTTGTCCGTGGTGTTGGCGACGCTGACGTTCACCTTGGCCGACTCGCCCGGATCCGTCTGCGGAAAATCGATTTGGGCGTCCCTCGACTGCCCCTGCGCACCCGGGAACAGGGTTGCACTGCCCGCCATTTGGGGCGTCTTCGTACCAGCACTACTGTGGGGAACGGTGCCACCGGCCCCGCAGCCGGCGATCCCGGTCACCATGGCCAGGACGACCGAGACTCGCAGAGCATTCGGCACGAGCCGCCGGGGACGCCAAAGGACTTCCGGCGCAGCAGACATTGCGGCCTCCGCTGGGAACTCGACGAGGCTTGCGAGCCTGACACGAATGGGCGGACGAGCCGGGTGATGACCGCGCGGCACACCGCCTGATCACCCAAATCACCCAATAGGGGACCCACGGGCCTGTGTGCGGACGGTCCCTTTCTCGACGTCGACCGGTAGCGTGAGCGGCGGGGCCCGCCTGCCTTCCTCAGGCAGGGCCGCACCAGCCCTGCACGCCCTTCCATGGCAAGGAAGGCGGCCTGACCAGGGCAGACGCCCCAGTGGTCCTCACCCTGGCCCCACCCCGACGAAGGCGGCCCGGCTCATCCTCGCCCAGATCCGGGCTGCCTCAAACGCAGCGGACACACCCGGTCCTTCGACACCGAGGCCGAGCGCCTGCAAAGCGCCTTCCGCGCCCAGTACGCCCAACACCTCCCGGCCGTCGAGGACGCCTTTGGCCAGCAACTGTGGCCCTGCTCAAGCAGTTGGACGCCACCTGCCGGGCAATGCTGGCCCCAAGCCCCGAAGGGTGGGCGCAGCTCGCCGCGCACCCCGCTCTCTCGGGCCGGCGGCCCAGCACGTACTGGTGGATCAGGCCGAGACCCGGCCCTCGAAGGCACCCGGCTCCATGCCACCGCGCCGGACGAAGGGCTGCTGCTCGGTGGCGGCGGCCTGGCGGGCGGCCGGGTCGGCGTAGTGGCCGCGGCCGGTGGCCAGGGCGTCCGCGAACCAGGCGTCGACCTCGGCCTGGGCGTAGCCGCTGGCGCGGCGGGTGAGCAGGTTCCGCACCGCTTCGTCACCCGCGCGGGGTTCGGCCTGTGCCAGGGTGCCGAGCTCGCGCAGCGCCTGGAGCTGATCGGCGCGGGTGGTGGGTGGAGGATGGTGGGGATCGCGCGACGCCGATTGAGAAGGCCCTCGCCGGGCCACTAGCAGGGGAGCACGGATGCCTGAACTGCCCGCCGGGGTGAAGCGGATCAGGAAGGCCGAGGCTGACCGTCCGCGCGTCGACTGGCCCTTCGTCGAGCACGTCGTGCAGTTCACCTACGGCACGGGAAAGGACGAGGTCGTCCTCGCGAACATCGGCGCGAACGGGCCGCTGCCTGTCCCGGCGGCCGGGCAGGTCGTCCGGCTGCACGATGTCTACGTCAAGGTGGTCTTCGTGGACGTGTCCTACGGAGCGACACCAGAGGGGGCGCCCATCGTCCACGCCCTGGCCCGGGTCGAGCTGACCGAAACGCCCGCCGGGAGCGTGCCGTGAGCAGTCTCCGAGATCGGCCCGCGGTGGCGTAGGAGGTGATGGTGCCGATCCCGTCGGGGCGTCGACCCAGGCCTGGGCGGCCGCGATGGCTTCGGCCAGCTCACCGGCCACCAGGGCGAGGTCGGGCTTCGGCCGGATCACCGCAATGACCGTCGCGTTGACCGTCCTCGCGTGCGACGCCCCCGAGCGGCCCGCGCTCTTGGGCATGCCACCCGTCTCCTCCGGCCCCCGGTCCAACTCGAGGCCGGCGGCGGCCAGCCCGTCCTTGGTGAGCAGCCACACCTCCTCCCCGCCTCGGGTACGGCCGCCGTCGACGGCAGGCCGTGCCGTCGTAGATCGTTGACCGCGCCACGACGACAACGGACGGCATGTGCGGCGAGTTCACGGGACTTGGAGACGCCAGGCCGCGCGGCGGGCCGCCGGGCCGGGTGGCGAAGGCCGTCTCGGCGCGGGCCTCGGCCGCCGCGTCGAGATGGCTCTCTCGTGAGGTCTCAAAGGCCGGGGAGATTCCGAGACCTCTGCTCGGGCGCCCGCATGCCCCGTGAAACCCACCACCGTGACGGCGCCGCTCTATCGGGAGGCCTCAACCGGGGCCTTACAGACGTCCGTCACCAGACAGCCCAGAAGCCCGACTGCGGCCCCCTGCAACCACCTTCACTACCGATTAGGGAGATTCCCATGGCACGACTGACCGAGTACGACGCCGCCCAGGCGGCGAAGCGCCTGCGCGTCCCCGTCGCCGCCTTCAGGTGGGCATGACACACCGGCTCTGTTCCGGCCCGAGACATGTCCTCCTGGCGGTGGTCGCGGGCCGCTGTGGAGGCGATGGGGGGAACGCGATCCGGGCCTCGCTCCCCCACGAGCCGATCTCGGCCGCCGTAGCCGGGGACCGGATCGCCCGGGCACTGGGTACGCCGAACGTGCCCGGCGAACCGACGATCACGACCGCCTGCTCATGAGGTTCCTGGAGGACCATCGCGTCCCGTCAGCCTCATAGGTGGGTCCGTCTATTGGGTACCGGCCGTGGGATTTGCGGATGTCGCCGGGGTGCCACACCCGCGCAAGGGTTCGATCGAAGCCGGTTACGTTCGGCCAGTTTTCGAACATTGAGACTCCGTTCAGGTGACGGCCGGGATCCGGAAACGCCTCGTGCGGGCGTCTGTACGATGGCGCCCTCAACAGCACGGCGGCCTCGCTAACCCCTGCGAGACCAAAGGTTGTTGCCGCATCGTCCGAGGAGACCGGCCGGAACCGTAAGGTCCGTTCCCCTCGGTGCTACTCCCTCATCGTCTGCGTTCTCGGGCGATGACCCTACCCAAACATGATCACTAATAGTTGCTACTCGTGAGTATGGAGTCACCGGCAATGCTGCCAAACCGGCAGGAAAGGGTCACGGCAGCCTGCTGAAGGATGTGGGTCATCGAGGCAGGGCTTGCGAGCTCCTGCACCGAGGCGCCGACAGCGCCGTCACAGTCCGAAGGGCCTTGAGCGATGAGTTCCAACCCTCCTCTCTGTTCGCCCCCCAGCGGGGACAGTCCCTCCCAGACCACGGACGACGCCGTCCTGGCCGCCAAAGTCGACGAGGCGATCGGGGACGACGCCGCCCTCGCCGCCGAAGTCGACGAGGTTCTTGGAGCGGAGAGCATGCCGGAGGGCACCGGCGTGATCGGTGCACCCGCGGCCGACGAGGACGCCACCGATCTGGTGGAGTCGGAGGCGGCGCTGAAGATCGACAAGGCGCGCCGCCTGGAGCTGATGCGCGGCTTGAAGCACCAGGTGCGGTACGGCGTCTTCGACGCCTTCCCGGACCCGCGGTGCAACATCGAGTACTTCACCGTTGAGGCTTTGACCCAGGTCTTGCCGACGCTGCCCGCGGGGATCAGCGACCAGGACGCCTTCGAGGCGGTGATGGACGTCGCCGTACAGCTCGCGACCGACGCCCGCCCGCAGTTCGAGAGCCTACGCGGCATCTCCCGGACCCAGCTCTTCTCTCTCCAGACCCTGTACGGCTTCAAGCTCAAGAAGGAGGACAGCGAGTTCCGCAACTTGCTGGTCGCCATCGACAGCATGCCGGACGACGAGGAGGCCGTGGTCTTCCAGATGATCGCCCACTGCGGGTGGACGAACAAGGAGACCGCGCAGGTGCTGGGGCTCAGCGGAGGGCAGGTCAGCAAGATCATGAAGCGGGCCAGGGAGAAGGTGACGGCGACCATCGGCGCTCCGGTGGAGGAGCTCATGGAGAGCTTCTTCGGCAACGACATCGCAAGGAGGAAGCAGAAGTAATGATCTTCAACCACCTTCGTCTGGACCGTCTTAGGGCGCGCCCGGTCACGCACATGCAACCCGCTTCACCGGAGCAGTGGCAGGACGTCGATGAACTGCATTTCGAGGCCATCGAAGCCGAGATCGAGCGGCGGGCGGCGGGCGGCAGTCCCGACGAGGCCCCCTGGGCGTCCGCTCGCTACTTCGACGCCGGCCCCCGCCAGGGAACGACAGCCTTGCAGGTCTTCATCGTTCTGCGGCACCTGTCCGGCGAAGCCGTCACTCACCTGCTCGCCATGGGGCAACTCCTGCGCGACCGGCTCACCGACCGGAAGCAGTCGGCTGCCCTTGAAGCCCCCGCCTGTACACCCACAGACGCCTGCGACCACAACGATCACGGCACGGATCGCGGGCTAGACCTCATCGCCCGTACACGCCGGAAGGAGACCACGAACGCGGCCGCGCCCGACAACCGCAAGACCGACGACATCGCAGAAGAGCAGATCAGCAATGCCGTTCTGACCGGATGACCCCGTAAAAACACGCCGCCGCTCCCAAAGGCCTCGAAAACCCGGAGCGGCGGCACCGGCTCCCAGTCCCCGAACAGCAGTCAAGGACAAGGCAACCGCTGCCAAGGGTTGCACACATCCGTCCACCCCGAACCGGTCTGACGAAGAAATCACACGGCCCGGTCTCCCCCAGACCCTGCATCACGCCCCTGTACCGGCAACCCCTTGAGCAGAAGGCACACCGCCATGTCGAGCAACAGCACTCCGTCCAAGAAGACGGCCGCCAAGAAGACCACCGCGGCCTCCACGGCCGCCCGGAAGGCCGCCGCCAAGAAGACGGTCGCGCCGCGGCCGCGCAACGGGACCGCGCACCCCGCCCCCGAGCCGGTCGCCGCTGACGCGGCCGCGGCGGCGGCGGCCGTGGACGAGAACACGGTGATCGCGAACTTCCTGGCGAACCGCCGCCGACGCCGCAAGCTCCTGGCACTGAAGATCACCTGCTACGTTATGGCGGCCGGAGCGCTGACCTTCATCGGCCTCACCATCTGGCAGCTGACGGTCTCCTCCCCGGTCGCCGACGCGTACGGGACCCTCGCCGGGGTGTTCGTCGCCGCCACCGGCGTCAGCTGCACCGTCTACCACTTCATGCGCCGCCGCAAGAACAACCAGGACGAATAACGCGTCAGGTCTCCTGGTCAAATAGCCTCATCAGATATCCGTGAAGGCCCGGCTCCCAGCCGGGCCTTCACGGGTTTCCGACGTACTGGTGCAGGCAAACTCACCAGCCCCACGGTTGCGAGACCCGTAAGCAGACTGCGCGGCGTTCCTTCCCCTGCAAGTACCGTCAACCCACCTGCGACCACGCCCGCGAGCAGGAACACCAGAGTCGCTCTCATCGACAGTAAGGGCCGGTCCACCACGGTCTCCATTCGTCTGCCCCACCCCAGGAAGGCGGGACTTAACACCCATCCGGCGGATTGCGGAAGAGGAATTACAGAATGGACGAACCCGAAGCCGTTGCGATCCATGTCGGGGGAACAGCAGCAGCAACGGCTAGCGTTGCGCCCGCCCGCCTGCCCGTTCCCGGGACATTCTGACTGGACAACACTCCATTGCCCCGAACGTTGCCAGGACGTTGCTCTGCAACACTGCCGCCCTCCGGCAACACCGCACCAGGCGCACCGCGTGGCCTGGGATCAGTTGGCGGCGGCCGGGTCAGGTGTCCGCGGGGTATCCGAATACCGTCCCGGTTGTGACGCGACGCCCTGACATCAACGCGGCAGGCCAGACCCGCGCTTCCGGTGTCCAGCACCACGGCAAGGCAATGCGGCAGTCCGGTCGGCCTCGTTCAGCGCCCCTGTCCGCGGCGCTGGGCGGGGCGTGCAGCACGTGAGGTGCGGCGTGGACGGCGGGATGGCCGCGCCTCGCCCTCAGCGGGTTGAGCGGTGGGCGAGGAGAAGCCACCGGGAATACCCGCCCGCGCAGGCGCGGGCAGTTGGGGCGCCGGCCCCTGCCCGTCCCGGCGCCGACTCACGCCGGAAGGCTGGACGGCGCGGGCCAGAATGCGGGCGTTCGGGATCAGCGGGGCGCACGCCTGGCAGACCTCCTGGAGTGTCCAGACGCGGCCGACGACGGGATCGTGCTGCAGGACCAGCGCCACACCGCCCGCGCAGTGAGCAGGCGTGTCCGGGTGCGCGGCACACTGCGCGGAGCCGCAGTGGCACCAGGCGTTGGCGTGGACGGTGGCCACCCGGGCATGGGCGGCAGCGTGCTGCGCGGCGAACGCCTTCAGCCCGGCGAGGTCCTTGGAACGGGGCGGCATCCGGCAGGCCGCGGTGGTGCAGCTGACGGTAGCGGTCCGGTCGGCATGCCCCGTCAGACGGACCGTCCAGACCCGGCCGGGGACACGCTCGGTGGAAGGCTCGCTGGCAGCAGTTGTCACAGGCATCCGTTCCTGAAGGAGTCGATGGCAGCAGCAGTCCCCTATGAGCTACCCGCCGCCGGTGCGGCGCCACCTCTACATGCACGCTTGGGGGCACATTCACCATCACGGACTGCCGGGCACTGTTGCAGAAAGCCGCGGACAGATCTTGGAATCGTGGACGCGCCTGTGGCCCCAGCCCTTGGGGCCGGAGCCACAGCACGTGCCCGTGGTCGTGAAGGGGCGGTCGCCTACGCGGCGAAAGCGAGGTCGAAGGACACCAATGTCGCTGGCTCTGTTGCTGACCCTTCGAGCGCACTCAGCTCTGCTGCGGCCAGCGGCTACGGCTCTGGAAGTACTCGGGAGCCGCGGGTTCCTCCGTGAACTCGAGCAGGCCGCCTACCTTGTCTGCCAATAGTGCTCGCACCTCGGATGGTGTGGCGAAGAAGAACTCGCGTCGTTCGTTGACGAAGTTGACGCGGCGCGCGGCAAACGCCTTGTGGAGTTCGGACTCCAGTGTCACGGCGTCCTCGGAGAAGAACATGGCGTGGACGTCGTACCGGAACGGCACTGAGGCGTCGCCGAGCTCTCGGACACGGTCCATCGGCTCGAGGCGGCGGGTCATGCCGATCTTGACGATGTTCGGGCCGAAAGCGCCCAGGTTGGAGATGACGTATACGTAGCCGGCGCGGATGTTCGCAATGCGGTAGTCGTTGGCTGCGATGGCTTTTTCGATGTCAGCGAGGCGGAGCGAGAGCTCAGCGACAGCAGTGTCGTCGCCTTTGGCCCTCAGGGAGTCCAGGACGCTGATGTAGTGCGCTCGCTCCTTCTCGAGTCGCTCTTTCTCGGCGGCCAGCTCCTGCTCAGCCCGGCGCTGTTCGCGAAGGAGCTGGCGTTCCTGGCGGGCGCGTTCGCGCTCTTCTTGTGCCTTCATCTGGAAGTCTGCAGTGAGTTCGAGCTCAGTGATGCGCAGAGCGTGATACTCGGGGTTGATCCGCATCTCCATGATCACCCCCAGCTTCTCGATCGCGGTGACCGCCGCCTCCAGGCGCTTGCGCGCGGCGCGCACGTTCCCCGATCGCAGCGAGCGCACGCAGTTGTCGGCCTCCGCGTTGTAGGCCCGCAGCATCAGTTTGGACAGGTCACCGACAAGCTTTCGCCCTCGGGCCAGGGACCCGTCGAAGGTGAACATGTCGGCAGCGAGGATCGCGCGGCCGCTCTTGATGATCTCGTCGATCTGGCCTTCGAGGCTGTGGAGACGCTCCTTGTAGGCTGCAGCGTTCTCCAGAGGGTGGTGGTAGCGATAGATGCCGACGTCCTGTAGTGCGCGCTGGTCGCTGAGATCGATCACCTGGGCACCGCTGTGCGCGGTGGCGAGATCGGCTTCGAGAGCGGCGATACGGGCCAGCAACGGCGCAGGGTCAACTCCGTTCACCCGCTGCCCAGCCGGAGGATCGGCAGATGTCTGGTCCTGCTTGATCCGAAGTGTTTCCGGCGTTGGGCCGGCGGGGTCCTCGGTGGCCGGCGTGGTGGTGCACACATCGATGCTGTTGTCCGATGCGGACGCGTCGTCGGTGACGAAGAGCTGCCAGCCGGGCGGTGGGGCCGGCCAGGCCGGGTCGGGTTTCCATCCCGGTGGAGGTGTCCAGCCCTTGGGCGGCATGGGCCACCCTGGTGGTGGGTTGAATCGCATCGTCACTGCCCTCGAACCCGGATGCCGCGGCTGGTGTCTGCGGCTACCAGGTCGAAAGGCGACTTTGACAGCGCGGCACCCAGGTGCTGCAACGTGGCCTGCGGGACAACTCTGGCCAGGTCGAACCCGTTGAACGTCTCACGGTCCGCGGCAACGACAGCAAGTGGAACGGTGGCCGGGCGTCCCGTGGCCGGGTCGATGGTGTTGACGCCGACCGTCAGCGCGATCGAGTAGATCTTTCCGGCACGGTCGGCCTCGAAGACTTCGTGGAGGCTGCGGACGGCCACCTGCCAGACCGCGTTCGCGTACCGCTCTTTCTGCTCACGGACCGGCAAACTGCTTGAGGTTATCTCGTCTTTCGTCTTCACGTATCGATACCCCCTGACCGAGGGCACCGTTGAGGGCTCTGGAACGCTGACTGTGAGCGTGAGTTCGCGAGCCTCGAGACGGAACGCATGGTCGTGCTCGACCGGGAAGACCTCGGGGTAGACCGAGTTGGACAGGACGATGCCGACGTACTCCTGGATCGCGGACTCCACATCGAAGGCAAGATCGTTGATGAGCTTGGAGAGCTCGGCGTTGTGAGCCGACGCCTCTGCCTCGCGCTTCTCGCATTCCTGCCTGTACTTCTCCTCGGCGGCAGCCAGCTGGGCCACACGCTTGGCTTCCTTCTTCTCCCGCCGAGCCACAGCCTCGGCGTAGCCCTGCTGGAGAGCGTCCCTGGCACGCTCCCAGTCGCCATGCGCCTCCTCGAAGGCAGCCCTGGCCCTCTCGACAGCCTGCTGGTACCGCTTCTTCCCTCCAAGCACAGCGGACAGTCCCGTGGGTGCAGCCGGCTCCTGATACACCGGCTCAGGGCCATACTCCGGCTCCGCCACCACAGCCGCAGGAACAGCCAGGCCACCCGGCTCGAACGGAGGATGCTCGACCCGCGAGATCTTCAGCGCTTCAAGATCGACATAGTCGTCCACATCCAGAGTCCAGGCGAGCAGCCCGTCGATGTCGGCAAGATCACTGGCCAGATCCGCATTCTTGGACTCGACCTCGGCCAGTCGCGACTCCACCAGAAGCCGCGCAGCCTCACGCTCCGCCGCCTTCTTCTCCGCAGCCGACGCTCTCACCGCCGCCGCCTGCGCACGCTGATGTGCCTTCATGGCCCGTTCGGCTTCGCGCAGCGCTGCAACATGAGCACGATGCGCGGCAGCCTCCTGCTGTCGTCGACGCTTCTCCGCCTGCTGCGCCTGGTAGTTCAACTCCGCGAAGAAACCACGACGTCTGCCCATAACGTCCCCCCAAAAGACCCGGTGCCGAGAACTCCCAGTACCGAGAACTCAAACTTTCTGTGTCACCGTAGCGACGATCACTGCCACCGGGAAGTTGATCCACCATTTGCGCGGGCCAGGCCAAACACCTGCCAGAAACCACTTCTCCCCAACGGCGGACAGGCACATGTCGCGCCGTACCACCCTGAAACCGTGCACCACCCGCTCCTCCTGAGCCCCCGGCACGGTTCTTCGACCCCCGGGGTCCAGCCCAGCAGCAACGACTTGAGCAAGCCCCTGTTCGAGGGAGAAACTTGCCCAAGGGCCACCGGCTTGCCCGGCCAGGTCCGACGACGGGAGACCGAGGAGGACGCGACGCTGACCACTCGCTTCTATGCAGCGCTCTTCCAACACACCACACCGTGACTTACCGTCAATTTCATGGCCAACGGGGTGTTTCACACCAGGTACGGCATAGAGATCAACCTGACGTACGAGGACCTCAATAACCCGGACTACGGCGGACTGCTGGAAGAGATCACCCAGCCCGTCGGGCAGCGGCCTCGGGACCTGCTCCAGTGCCTGAAGGACTACAAAGGCGAGGAGTGCCAGTGCGCTCTAGCCGGCAAGTCGCCGTGGATGTTCGTGCGCCGCCAGCGCAGCAACGGCCAGGTGACGTGGGTCGCGGCGCATCTGCCGCTCACCCACACGGCGACGCCGCAGGAGAGCGACAAGCACAAGGCGATGAAGGAACGGATCGCGCGCACGGCAGAGCGGCACGGACTGAGCGTGGAGACCGAAGCCCGATCGGAGGACGGGCGGGTCATCACCGATGTACTGGTAACGGGCGCCGGAGCGCGCGTCGGATGGGAGGCCCAGTACTCCCCCATCACCACCAACACCGTACGCCGGCGCTCCGCCAAGGCCCGGGAGCGCAACATCGCGCCCCTGTGGGTGACGGCCGATGCCACGTCCGCCCTGATAGACCGCGCTCCCTGGACCCGTGTCGATGACGTGCCCTGGCAGCGCATCGCCTCCCCGCTCACCCTCATGATCCGCGCCGGCGTCCGCCACCTGCAGATCTGGAAATGCACTCCCGGCAGCGAACGGCCCTGCCCCGCAACCGGTGACGCCTGCGGGATGTGGCATAGCGGTTGGTTCCTGCCCGCCCTGTGCATTCCCCAGGAACGCGCTACGCCACTGGACGAACTCGTCGTCACCAGCGCCGACGGCGAACACCTGCCGGTGCGCTCCCGCGACCCGCACGATGCCCGGCGCGCCTCCTACCTGTGGGCCCTGGCACGCGATGTCAGCCGCTGGCGCGAGATCACCGGCGAGACCAATATCCCGCCCGAGTCCGGGCCGGCCGACGACGATGCGGTCACCTACACCGAACAGGAACTCGACAGCTCCTGCCACTACGGAGAAGAAGGCCCGCACACCAGCAGTCCACGCCCGCAACGCGAAAGGACCTCACCCGTCGGGCTGCACACCTTCGACCACGCCCCCGACGACGCCCTCCTGCAGCCCACGAGACCCATCGCCCTGCGCCTGTCCCCACGCGAGCGCCTCGTCGTCGCAGCAGAGCTGAAGTGCCCTCCCTGGGAAATCGGGCCCTGCATGCTGTGTGCCACGCCCGTCCACCGCTACGGACCCCGAAGCCCCAAAGCCTGCCCCGCCTGCCGCCTCATTGCCAGCCACCCGTAAGGGCACCGCCCACCTCAGTGACCACTCTGCCCGAACTCCAGCGGATGGTGAGTCCGGCAGCGACGGCCCGCCAAGGCCGCGGTCGAAGCAGGTCAGCCCTGGCAGAGCAAGGGCGGAGTCGTCGACACGGCAGTAAAGCCGAAGACGCCGCACCCGTTCCAACTACCAGAGCACCACAATGGGTGAACTCCCGCAGTCTCATCACAGGGAGGTACCGCGCTGCCTACTCTCACCAACGTGGAAGCCGAATACCTTCGCCATGGCATGCCCTTGGTGGACTACCAGCTGGCCAAGGCCGACCACCGCCGGCAACACGAGGCCGTACGGCTTCATGAGTGGGTAAAACGCCAGCTTGCCATGGCACCTCCCTGGTCGGAGAAGAAACGGGAGCAGATGCTCGAGCTCCTGGGGTCTCCGCCTCCCCCGTGGGAGTTCCAGCGGTGTCGGCTGCGCTTGTACTGCGGACACATCGTCGAAGCTGCCCGGAGCCGGAAGAGCCTGCGGCCCGACGGAGGGGTCTGCGACAAGGAGACCTGCCCAGAGTGCGGTCTGGATCCGTCTGTGATCGTCGCTTTCGAACCCCTGGGTCCCCTCGCAGATCCTCCGCCGGAGAGGGGCTCGCAAAAGCTCGACCGCTCTGCACAAGAACCGCCCACTGGTCGACGGAGCAAAGCCGAGCTGGCAGCTGAAAACGCTGCGATGCGTGCGGAACTGCAGGCCCTACGCGCGATCACGCATAGCTCCTCCGCGGCAGGCTCGGTCGACGGCTGAGAAAGTCCGGACCGAGCGACAGCCGGAAGCCCGGCCAACATTGGTGCCGCAAAATCTACATGCCGGCCTGCGACTTGAACCGCCATACGGCGTGCTCCAGGCCGCCGGGTTCGTGCCCGAGAACAGCGGCGCTCTCTTCGTACGCAGCCTGCAATTCCTCGTACCCAAGGCCTACGACACCAGCATCCATGGCGAAGGCACGCAAGTGGACATCCACGGCTACCTGCGACCGGCCGACAAGATTGCCGATGTAATCGACGGTCTTCGGGCCCACGCCCTTCACGGTGCGCAGGGCGGCACGATTGTCCGGGAGAGCGAGCCATTCATGGAGATCGTCCCGGGTATCGACGCCCCGGGCCACCAGCAGCGTGGTGACGGCGTGAGCCGTCGCAACCCTGCCCGGGGCGTTGAAGTCCATGGCGACGGCGAGGTCTTCCGTGGTGATCCGTGCCTTAAAGCCGCGGACCGTGACAGCGTCAGGCCACGCCGACTGAAGCCGGAGAAGCCTCGGCCGGATGGTCGATCGGTAGCGGCGCCGGGCATGGAAGCTGGCGTCGCAGATGACGGCGCCCATGTGCGTCCAGCCCCGGGGCGGGGGAAACGGACCATCACCAAGGACAGATTGAACATGGGCCGCGAGCAGCTGCGCGGGGCTCCGAGAGGGCATGAGCCAATGATCGCGCTCCAGCCGGACGCACGTACAGAGAGCATCACGCGTGCAGCCTCAACTGCCGACGATGCGGCCTGTCTGCGCCCACCGGCCGTCCTGCGTGACCCCGAAGCTGAGCCGCCACGGCCTGTGCCCCTCGGCCTCGCAGTCGGCCCACAACCGGATCGTCGCGTCCTGGTACTGCCGCCGCCAGCGTTCCTCACCGTCAGCGCCTTCATACCAGGCCGGCTTCACGGAGGGGTCAAGAGCCAGCCTGGTGCGATCACCTGCCTCCAGCGGGAACGGTGCGACGCTCCGACCGAGTTGGTCGGCACCGTCGATGCCGGGCCGGAACCGGTAGGGGCCCCAGACGATCCCCGCGATCGCCTCCGGCGTCGGACCACCAGCAAGGCTGCGCACCCGGGAACGGTCGAAGTCGTCACGAACGGTCAGTCGCACGCTGAGACGGCCCAGTTGAGCCAGACCGTCGAAGCGGACGTAGAGCAGCCCGTCCGACCGCTCCAGCTTCAGCCGGAGCTGCGGAGTCAGCGCGTCGTGCCAACGGTCCCGCTCGATCCGAGCAACCGACGCAGCAGTCTCGTTAGCCTCACATGAGGCCTTCCAAGCGCCGAACGCCGCGAGTCCGCTGAACGCAGCCGAAAGAGCCGCGATGGAAGTGTCTCCAATGCCCATGCGGGACTCTAGCCCAAACGCAGCAGCCTGCCATCACACGCCCCACCACCCCCACAGAAGACCCCCTGCTGACCGGCCGTCTGCTGCTGCACCGCGTACTTCTTCCCGCGGTCCCGCCCCCACCGCGATCGCCCGGCCATCCCGCTCGCTCCCAAGCCCCCGACACGCTCGCACTTCCGGACGGTGACGATAACCGGTCTTGAGGCGGGCCGCGTCAGGCGTTTGACACGGGCCGTCCTGATCAGCCTGCTGGTCGTCAACCTCATCGCCGCGCCGCTGAACGAATCGGAAGCGGTGTTCACCAACCTGTTCAGGCAACAGGTCGACATCGGGCGCCGGCGCCGACGAGCAGCACGCGAGAGCGCCAGCCCACGACACCTCAGGCTCTCAGGCGTCGATGCGTACCCAGGTACGGCCGGCTCGGAGCCATAGGGTTCCGTCGCGGCCCTGGCCGCACTTCATGACCACCCGCCCGGGCACCCGCACCCGCTCGTGACAGACGGCGACGCACACGTCGCCGACCAGCTCCGCGCGGGTCACGGTGGTGCTGCGCTTGTAGTGGTCGCGGCTGGTCAGAACCACCCGCGTGCCACGCACTGCGAACCCGTCCGGGGCCTTTACCGGGCTGCGATAGCTCGTGACTTCGCCGGTGGAGGGTGTGATCCGGGTGAGGAAGGTTCCTTTGGGGCTATACCAGACCAGCCACACCGACTCTCCTTCCGTGGCGGCCGTGCAACCCTCCAGTGGCCAGTCGGGAAGTCTCCCCTCCGGTGCCCACGTCGCGACACCCCGGGTGTTCCAACCCGCCAGGCCGGCCCCGGACTCCGGGTGGTTGCCGTAGATACCCTCGTCACCGTAGGCGGTCCAGATGTCCCCGCTGCGGTCGGTGACCAGGGCCGGGATGTCGTCACCGATACAGAAGGCACCCTCCGGCCGGCCCTCGGGGGAGTACACAACAGCGTTCTTCCACCAGGCTCCATCCGTGTCCCGGTGGGTACGGCCCGATGCCAGCAGGAACCGGGAGCCTGGGAGCAGGGCCAGGTGGCTGGGCCGTATGTCGATCCCTTCGACCGGGATACGCCGCTGCTCCTGCCCGGACGCGATGACCAACTCCCCGTCGAACGGCGTCTCGGCACGCCATCCAACCCACCCGCGGGGATACTTGTCGCGGCTCAGGTACCGGCGCTGGACCAACATCACGGCGAGTTCGCCGTCCGGTCCCACGGTCCACCACAGCGCACGCCACCCCGCCTGGACGTCCTCGAGGGACAGCCGCCACGCGACGGGCAGCTCATCGATCGTCATGGGGATTCACCTTCGGGACTCCGGGGCCTACGCCGCCCGAAGATCGCCACGTTACAGGTCGGGGCGCTCCCTATTCCCGCTGGGGAAGCGAAGACCGGCCCTTCGCGCCGCCCCATGCGATGACCAGCGTCCGCTCGTCAGGGCACTCAGACGGAGGGGGTGCCATCGGGATGATCGTAGATCCAGGACAGGCCGCCCAGATCGAGGCGGTGACGGGTACGGGTGACCGCTACGTAGGCCAGGCGCGCTTCGGCGTCGTCGACGGGGTCCGGCGGCCTCGTGGCGTTTGCCTGTTCGTTGGTCCTGCTGTCGTTGGGCCGGGCGAAGTCGTCTGCAATGAGCACGCGGGGCCATTCGCGTCCCTTCGCCTTGTGGGCGGTGGAGACGGTGACCTGGGCGTGCGGTTCGGGTGCGAGGCTGGCGACGGCAGTGAGGATGGCGTCGGGACCGTGGGTGTCGATGAGGTTGACCAGGGGCTGCAGGTCGCGTCCGGCCGGGTCGTGGGCGGCGTAGTCCTGCAGGTCGCCCCAGGAAGGGAAGAGGATCAGCTCGGGATGGTGCGTAGAGCGGCCTTCTTTCAGGTCGCGGGCCGCGAGGGCCAGAGCCTGCAAGCCGTCGCCTCCCCCGGCAAGCGCGACTCGGTATCCAGCTGCCATGAGGGTCATGACCTGGACCATGGCGCCGACGTTGGTGCGGCACAGCACGGCGTCCGGCTGGGTGACGGGGCCGAGTTCGGTGCGCAGGGCGGGGGCGCCGGTGAGGCGGATGGGGGCGTCGGCAAGGTGGAGCCAGCGGTTGGCCTCGTGGGCGAGGTCGGGGCCGAAGCGGAAGGACCGCGACAGGGTCAGGTGGGTGCCGTCGAAGCCGGTCATGATGTCTTTGGCGCCGCGCCACTGGTAGATGGCCTGGGCTGAGTCGCCGACCAGGACCAGCTGGGCGTGGTCGCGCTGGCTGAGGAAGATCTGTTCGACGACGGGATTGGTGTCCTGGGCCTCGTCCAAGAGTAGGAAGTCGGTGTCGATGCGGGGGCGGGTGAGGGCCCAGATTTTCAGGTAGTGGTCGTGGTCGAAGCGGACAGCGCCGTCGTCGGGGTGCTGGAGGTCGGCCCAGGCTTTGCGGGCGAAGGGCACGATGTGGGCAGCGAGTTCGGCGTGCAGGTCGGGGTCGTCCAGGCCGCGCAGTGGGGGCACGTGGTGGGGAGTGATGGTCTCGTCGGCGGTGTGGCAGAAGCGGGTGACCGTGCGCAGGGTGGCGTTGGACAGGGCGCGTTGGGAGACCTCGCGGTCGCCGATGCGCAGGTGCTTGGTGATGCCGAGGGCCTGGCCGGTCTGCCAGGCCGGGCGGCGGGGTGCGTTCAGGCGGCGGGTGTAGCGGTGCCCGACGGCCGCGTAGGCGAGTGCGTGTGCGGTCTTGCACTGGACGGTGCTGGGGAAGCGGGTGCGGGCGTCCTGGGCGATGGCCCGGTTGTAGGCGAGGTAGCGGCCACGGCGTGTGGTGGCGTGGGCGAGGAGGGCGAGGGTGGTGGTCTTGCCGGTGCCGGCGCCGGCCTGCAGGGCGAGGTGGTCGCCGGCGTGGAAGGCGTCGGCGGCCGCCGTCTGTTCGTCTGTGGGGTTCATGGCCTGGGGCTTTCAGGGAGTTGGGCGAGTGCGTGGCCGACGGCGGCGATCAGGTGTGCGGGGCTGGTGTGGGCGAGGAGTTGGCGGACGGCGCGGTCGAGGCGGTCGGCCTCCTGGGCGGTGTGCTCGGCGAGGGCGCGGTGGATGGCTCCGCGTACGTAGCGTTCGGGGGTCTGGCCCGCGTGGCGGGCGCTCCGTTCCAGGGCGGTGTAGGCGGCCGGCGGGAAGGCGACGTTGAGCAGGACGTGTCCGTACGCGTCCGGGTAGTGGGTCGTGATCACGTCGATGGGCAGCCGGCCGGCGAGCTGCTGGCGAAGGCGGTGTGCGGCTCGTTCGGGGGTTTTGCCGCCTGCCACGGCCATGAGGCGGCTGGTGTCGTGGTTGGCTGCGAGCGGCCAGTCTTGGGCGGCGCGGCGCAGCTCGGCCGCCGTCAGGGGCCGTGTCAGCACGATTTCCAGGGCGTGGTGCACCGTCACCGGCCCCCCAGCCCGCGTGCCGGGGTGTGCGGCAGGCGGGTGCGGATGTGCGCCGCGTGCAGAAGGGGGTCGAAGACCTGCCAGCCGGCGTGAGCGAGATCGGGAGCGGTTCCAGTCGAGTGGGTGGGGCAGTGCTGGGCGCGCCAGCGCAGTTGGTCGGTGTAGGGCAGGTGGCTGAGGTCGTAGACGGCCATCGTGGTGCCGGGGAGGGCGAGTTGGCCGTGGTGGGGGCCGGTGGGGAGGAGTCTCCAGCGGCCTGCCAGGTGGCCGGGGGCGAGGAGGGGGCGGGTACAGCGGCGGCGTTGGCGGGTCTGGGCGACGCAGCGGATGTCTTCGAGGGGGCTGTGGCCGAGGTAGGGGACGAGGAGGATCCGGACGACAGGACGGATGGGCTGTCCGGCCTCGCCGATTGGCGCGGCTGCAGGGGTCTGGGGGCAGGGTTGGGGGGTGAAGGCGCCGGTGTCGATGAGGCGGCGGGAGTGCACGGCGAGGTCGCGGCGCAGCGCGGTGAGCCGGGTGCGGCCGGTGTGGGAACGCAAGGGCTGCTGGGGGCAGAGGACGGCGTGGGGGATGCGGCACCAGGCGCTGCCGTCGTCGTGGGGGTGGGCGATGCCGCCGCCGATGTGCCAGCGGCAGGACGCCGGGGTGCCGACGACCGCGACGTCCGCGGGATGCAGGGCGATGGGGCGGTCGTCGTGGCGGGGGTACCAGTCGATGCGGTTGCCGCAGTGACGGCAGCGGCCGGTCTGCCCGGCGCGGAGCAGTCGGCTGGGGCTGGCCGGGGCGATCTGCAGACCGTGGCGGCGGAGGACCCGGCGGGGGCTGCCGTCCCAGTGGCGGTCCGCGGGCAGGGGGTGGGGGCGCATGGCGGTGACCGTGCCAGGTGACGCGCCGCTGGCCGGGGGCGGCTTCCGGCGATGTCACACGATCGGCCCCACATACGGGAACAGTTGCGCGAGGCGTGGGTCTGTCGTTCGATGCCGTCTCGCCCGGGCGGGTGATTTCTTTCCGCGTCCGGTGAGCGGATGGCGGCACGGCCGGGTCAGGGCTGGGGTGTGCCCGGGATGGGGTGACCTTCACACAGCGCGGTGAGGAAGCGTTCGATGGGGACGTCGAAGGCGTGGGCCAGGGCGTGCCAGGTGGTGACGGTTCCGGTGCTGCGGCCGTGTTCGAGGTCGATGAGGGTGCGCCGGGCCAGGTTGCTGCGTTCGGCGAGTTGGTCGATGGTCCATCCGCGCTCGCCCCGCAGCCGCACGAGTTCGACGCGCAGTGCATTGAGGTCGGGATCGGGCGGGATGATCGTCACCCCACCATCCGACGGTGCAGACCTCTGCCCTGTCAGTGCAGACCTCTGCACTTTCTTCCCCGACGAAACCGGGACGGTCGCGGTGCAGGGTTCTGCACTACCGTGCGTTCGTTCCGCAGCGCCTGTTCATGTGGCGCCGCGGTTCTTCGGAACGCGCAGATGGGAGGACGGTCGGCCGATGAGGCTCGACGGTGCCGCGGTACGGCGCATCTGGACGGTGGAACTGCACCCACGGGCAGAAGGACCCAACCTCGTCTGCGCCCAGTGCACCACCCGCACGCCCGCATGCGAGGCCGCCTCCGCGCGGTCCGCCGCCCTGGCCCATCTGGCCCGCCATGCGCGCGCCGACGCGCTCCCCGGCCATCTGCGCACCTGCCAATGCCGCGACCAGGGCTGCCACTGGCACCCACGCCACCGCGGCTGCGCCGGCCCGGTCCTGCTCGCACTCACCCAAGGCCGCGGCGGGCGCGCCTGGCGGCTGGCCGACACCTGCACAGCCTGCGCGGCCGCCACGAGTCACACAGTTCTCGTCCCGGATACACAACTCATCCGCCGCCACTCCCCCGCGTCTGCCGCGCCCGCCCTCAGCGCTCACCGCGACGACACGCAAGAACGCGCCCGGGTCCGGGAGACACTCACCTATCTCGCCGCCGCTCTGCCACAGTTCGCCTCCCCCGGCGCCCGCATGCTCGCTGTGCAGTGCGCGCTGCGCACTGACAGCCTCGGCCGCGCGCGTCTGCCTGCGGGCCTGCTGCGGGGCATGCGTCTGTGCGGCCGTACCGAGCTCTGGGAGGAACTGACCCACGGTGCGTGGCTGCGATATCCCGACCTCAGGCCCGTGCTGGTGGAGGTCCACCTGCTCGATGACGCCGTCCTGGATCAGGTTCCGGGGCGACGCTCACGCTGCCGCGCTGCCCACTGGGCGCTTCGCCCCGCCCCGTTGCACCTGCCCTCGGCCTCACCGCCGGCTCTGCGGCTGATCGCTCTCATCCTCGCCGCACACATCACCGACCATTCCACGCACACCGTCGACATGGAGGTACTCACCCGTCTCAGCGGACACTCGCGACAGCAGACCGCCGAACTCCTCGATCGGCTGGTCGCCGTGCGGGCGCTGGCAGCATGGCGTCAGCGCCGGGACACCGACGAGGTGCTGTGGGAACCGCGCACACCTCAGACGGGGACCGAACCCAGGTTGCGGAACCCACGGCCAACTGCCCGTTGAAGACAATCTCCTGCTCCTCGGCCTATTCCGGAGACGAAGACGTCGCACACAGGAGAAACAAGGTTCCTCACCCGTAATATCGGTGGGGCCGTACGCATGGCGAGCGGCACATCTTCCAGGACTTGCTGGAGACATCCACGGCGTCGCCAGACAGAAACCGACGAGGCACCCATGCCCGAACCCACGACTCCCGCGACCGAGTTGACTGCCCAGTACATCAGCCAGGTGACGAGCGACCTCGAACACAACGCCAGGGAGCAGGAACGCATCAGCACCGAACTCGCAGCACTGCAGGAACAGTTGGCGACTCTGCAGCATGACCACACCGTGCTGGTCACCATGCGGCAGGCGCTCGGCGCGCCTGCCGTGGTTCCCGAGCCGGCCCGCGCCGACGCTGCCGTAGTGCCCGCGCCCAGGGAGAAGGCTCCATCGGCATCGGGGACGCGACGACCGGTGAAGAAGGCGAAGAAGGCCTCGACAGCACAGTCGCCGGACGGGAAGGTGGCGGCCGAGAAGGCGGCTCAGCCGGCTCAGCCCACGCTGATCGAGCTCGTCCACCAGCATGTGGCGGAGCAGAGCGAGCCACGTTCTGCAGTAGAGATCGCGGAGGCCGTGCGCCAGGCGCACTCTGACCGTGCCGTCGACACCAAGGTGGTACGCACCACGCTCGAAAACCTGGTGGCCAAGAGTCGCATCCATCGCAGCAAGCAAGGCTCCTCGGTGTTCTACTCCGCCGTAGCGCAGCCGGAACAGGCAGCGGCGCACGCCGACGAGGTTCAGCTCCAGGCCTCTGCGTAGCACAGGCCTGCGGCTGGTCACAGCGTGGCAAGACCCCTCTATCTTGATCACACACATCTCTGCCAGTTGGGGCTCAGGTACTCGCTCGCGCGTTCAGCGGGCACTCCGGCCCCGGCGTGACCGGGGGCAGTGCTGGCAGACCATGCCCTTGCTCCGGTTGGCCACGGAATCTTCGGCGGCATGTCCCTGCATGCACAGCCACCACACCACGCGCCCGCTATGCGGCGTCACGTGAGTGGGCAGGAGGGTGCCGTTGAGCGTCGGATGCCACTGCGCAGCAAGCTCCGGCCTTTGTGCCGCGAGCGAGGTCGTCTCGGTGGCGTAGCGGCCGGAGCAGAAGCCGCATCCGGTTCCCTTGCCGGCGCGCTGGTCGATCTTGGCGCGCCATGCGTGTCCGGCTGCGCACAGCCACCACACCTCTTTCCCGGAGCCGGCGGTGACCTGCGTCGGGGTGAGCTCGCCGTTCCGGTGCGGATGCCATTGCTCGGCGATACGGGGAAACTGCGCGACGAGGGATCTGGCTCCGTGGTCGCGAGCACGCAGCGCGTTCACGGCACGGTCTGCTTCTTCCTGGGCGACCAGCCGGCCGCCAGCGATGTACGTCGCGGCCGCCTTTCTTGCGGCGGTGGGGAGGTGGTCTTCGTCGATCATTTTCTGCAGCACCGCCGCTGCCACCTGGAAGGGCTTGGCAGCTCTCGGTGCCACGGTGTCGGTGGGGCCGGTCAGGGGCAGCGGGTGCTCGCGCACCCTGATCACCCTGTAGCCGGCGAGTTGCAGCCGCTGTGTCTTCTCCCGGTCGCGTGCGCCCGTGTTCTTGTGCCAGTAGGAGCCGTCGTACTCCACCGCGATGTCCCCGAGGATCATGTCCACCCGCAGGCGTTGCCGGTGGGGCGTGCTCAGGCGCGCGTCACGCCTGAGCGGTGCCAGGTGGCCTTCCAGCACGAGGCGGAGTTCGGCGAAAGCTCTCAGCTCCACCTCGGACACACCGATGAGGTTGCACTGGTCGCATGAGCTTCCGGCGGACCGTTTGAAGACCATGGCGCGCCATTCGTGGCCGCTGGCGCAGCGCCACCAGGCGTTGCGCCGTGCCCCGTAGGGGACTTGGTCCGGTGTCAGGTTGTCGTTGCGGGTGGGATGCCACTGCGCGGCGAGTTCCGGGTGTCTGGTCGCGAGGTCGTTGCCGTACCCGACTTTCTGGTTGGCGCAGTACGGGCATCCGGAGCGCCTGGCTGTGCGGTTCGCTACGACTGCCTCCCACTCGTGGCCGCAGGATCCCAGCCACCAGACTTTCCGGTTTGACTTGGGGGCGATCCGGTCGGGCTGCACGTCACCGTTGCGGGTGGGATGCCATTCGCCGGCCACCTCGGGGAACCGCGCTGACAGGTCGTTGCCGTATCCCACTTTGCGGTTCCCGCAGTAGGGGCATCCGCATCCACGGCTCCTGGTGTGGATCACGGCCTGCCATTCGTGGCCGCACGGGCCGAGCCACCATGCCTTTCGGCTCGAGCCTGCTGCGACCATGTCGGGTGTGAGGTCACCGTTGCGGATGGGATGCCATTCGCCGGCCACCTGCGGTGCGGCCAGGCTGAGGCTGGTCCCTCTGGTCGCTCTCACCTCGTGACCAACGACGACGGGTCGATGTGCAGGTGTCATGACCGTGGAGGTTAACTTCCGGCACTGACAGTGGCTGCGACTGCAAGCCACTGCGGACACACGACGGTTAACGGGGCCTGCCATCGCGCGTGGCGATCGCGTGCGGAAGGCGAAAGTCCATGGCTCGACCGACCTCCCGCCAGGTCGCCTCTGCCGTCCTGCGCGCATCGGCAGCCACATCGCCCCGTTCGCGTATGAGCCGTTCATAGATCGGGGCGTCACTCCGCACCGTTGCACTCACCGTAGATGCCCCTTCCTCATGACGACGCCCGCCTGGCCTCCATACCGCAGGCGGGGGCCGAGTCTACGATGCTCGTTCCGCCAGCATCGTCCCGTTCCGCCAGACGGGACACGAGCAGCACCAGCACCCCGCCACCACACCCCATTACGTTCCGCCCGTCCCCGCATGGGGGGTGGCCTGGGCCGGAGGTTCCGGAGAGGGGCCCCTGGTGGATCGAGGCTGCCCGGCAGCTCAGCCGCAACGCATGCAAGGGAGTCCCTGTCACCTCGCCCGGCGGTAACGAGATTGCCATCCTTGGCGACGGCGTCGCCCAGGGCTTTGTGCGGCTGCGTCACCGATTCATCAAGCTCGACGGTCACCCGTTGCACGCCAGCACCTGTTTGGGTGTGACGTGGTCTCGAATCGCGTTGAGATGCCGCGCATGGCAGTGGCGGCATCGCTCCGTGTTTGCCCGCCGGCGTGTGGTCGAGGTCTGGGGTGGTTGGCGGAGTCGGCCGTACCCGGCGGGGTGTCGCCGGGTACGGCCGGCGGTCGGGTCAACTGCGGATGCTGCTGTCGAGGAAGCTGAGGACCATGCGGACCGTGTCGCGGCTGAACCAGGCGGTCTCGGGGTGCTGTTCGAGGATGTCCTGGACGTGGAAGGTGACCTTGGCCCAGTTACGGAAGTTGCCGTGGCAGGCGGCGTCGTTGATCCACATCAGGTCGTCGGGGGCGACGTTCTGCCACAAGGCGTGGTAGGTCGGCATCAGGGCCAGGACTTCGTCGGGGGTGAGCGGCTGGTACTGCTGGTAGATCGGGACGCGGGAGAAGAGGCCGGAGCAGCTGCGGATGCGCTGGAGGCAGTTGTCGCCGCCGGCGAGGACGATGGTCAGCTGGGTGCGCCTGTTCTCCCAGAGAGTCTGCAGGTACTCCAGGGAGTTCCGGGTCAGTCCTTGGGCCTCGTCGCAGACCAGGACGCGGTGCTGCTCGGCGAAGGCATGCAGGAGGAGTTGGTCGAATGCGTCGCTTTTGGCGGGAGGTTCTCCGGGCAGTGCCAGTGCGCGGTAGAGGGCGGCGCGCAGGGTGCCGAGCGGGGCTCCCTTGCGGCATTCGAGCCAGAGGGTGTTGTCGGGGGCGAGGTCGCGCAGGCTGGTGTTGATGGCGAAGGTCTTGCCGAGTCCGATATCGCCGTGGACGCAGCACAGAGCGCGGGCCTTGATGACCGTGGCCAGGTGGCGTTGAGTCAGGCGTGAGGCAGTGGTGGGGACGATGCTGGCTCCGGCCAGGCCGAGGTAGTGATCGTTGGCCGGGGCGGTGGTGTCAATCGTGTGGTTCATCGGTGGGCTCCTCGGGCGGGCCAGACAGGGGTGCGGGGATCCAGGAAGCGGTGGGGTCAGGCAGCGGCGGGAGCAGGGGGGCGGTCGAGCCGGAGCGGTTTTCGGTGGGCTTTGGGGTGTTGTTCCAGGTGGCGGTGGGGTCAGGCAGCGGGATGAGGTCGGGGCGTGCTTCGCTGGTGTGTTCGTCCTGGCGGTGCTCTTTGAGGATTGCGGCCGCCTGTTCCTGGGTCATGTCGCTGCTCGGGCGGGGGGTGGTGGCGACGGTGTCGGCCTCGAAGCGTTCCTCGCGCTGGCGCACCGCCTTGTCCAGGGCGGTGCGCAGGCGGCCGGCTTCGCGGTCGGCGGCGCGCCGTACCTCACGTCGTTCTTCGGGGGTGGCTTCGTTCTGTAGGACAGCCGGGCCCAGGTAGGTGCCGTCCTTGGCGTCGAAGAGTTCGACGGTGCGTTCCTGGCGGGGCATGTAGCGCAGCACGACTGTGGTGCCACCTCGGCCCTGCATGTAGGGGGCGAGGTAGCGGCGTTTGCCCCAGTGGACGCCGTCTGAGTTGATCGTCAGGGGTCTGGGGTGGAGTTCGAGGGTGAAGATGAGGTCTTGGGGGTCGGGGTCGTAGATGGGGGTGAGGTCGTCGTGCCACACCTCGTTGGGGGTGCGGTGGTCGCGGGTGCGGATGCGGTGCTCGTAGTTCCACTCGTGGACCCATTCGAGGAGGACGCGGATGAATGCCTCGTAGGTCAGGAGGCGTTCATCGGGGTCTCTTTTGGTGCGTCGGCTGGTTCGGGGGGCGTGGACGAAGCCGGGGAGGCCGGGGAAGTGCATGGTTTTGACGGCGTGGTTGAGGGCTTCGACGGTTCCCTTGAGCTCTGGGTGCCTGGGTGGCAGGTCGACGACGCGGACTCCGAGGATCCCGAAGGCTGTTTCGACGGTGTCACTCAGGAAGTCTTTGCCCCTGTCGACGCGGACGAGGCCGGGGGTGCCTCCGAAGGGGCCGTGGGCGCCTCCTCGCATGACGGCGGAGCGGATGGCGAGGAGGATGTTCTCCCGGCTGGGTGTCTGTGCGGAGACGGACAGGCCGCAGACGGCGTCGCTGGCGCAGTCGATGAACCAGGTGATCCAGGGTTTGCAGCGGTGCCCGTTGACATTGACCCAGACGCTTGCTTCGACGTGGTCGCCTTCCCAGGCCAGGTTGCGGTGTCCGATGTCGCGGGTGAAGTGCACGTCGAACTTGCGGCGTTCGCTCTCGCCGCCGTGCAGGCCGGCGAGGAAGCCGGGAGTGTAGGCGGCGGTGACGGCGCGGTGGAAGGTGGCATAGGAGACGGGGTCGTCTCCTAGGTGGCCTCTCTTCTTCAAGTCTCGGTAGGCGACGGCGATGTTGCCGCAGAAGAGAGCGACGGCGTCGCGCATCACCTGGGTGAGGGCGAAGGAGGCGCGGCGTTGCGGGGTGTAGCGGTCGTTGTGCTGGGCGGCGTTGGCCATCCACCGGCGCACGCTGCGCGGGTGGACTCCGAAGGCTTCGGCGACGGTGTTGATGTGGTCGGTGGTGAGGCTGTTCTGCTGGACGAGGAACATGAGCCGGCTGACGGCTGCCCGGCGCAGGCTGGTGTCGCGCAGCGGCTGCTCGGTGGTCACGGGGTGTGTCCTTCCGGGAGGGATGGTTCTGCCCGCATGCGGGGTCAGGCGGGGGCGAGGCTGAGCAGGCCTGCGCCGTAGGACTGGGCGCGGCCGATGCCGCGGCAGATGCTCTGGGCGAGGAGGCGGGCGTCGGTGATGCGGGCGTGTCCGTCGAACTGGATGAGCCGGTGGTCGAGTCCGGGCCTGTGGTGGGCGTGCGGGGAGCGTTCGAAGGTGCAAGGTGTGAGGCTGATGTCGGTAAGGGCGAGGCCGGCCTGGGTGGCTCTGCGCTGCCACCACTGGGCAGCGTCGTGGCCGTGCAGGGCGGTGGGGGTGCCGCGGCGGCGCAGGAGGCGTCCGTCGGGTCGTCGGCCGCAGGGGGGACCGGGGAGGTGGCGGACGGGGGCTGCGGTGATGCGGTAGCGGACGTGCTGGCCGGTGGTGAGGGCGTGTAGGACGGGGGTGAGGTCGCGGGCTGCGACGAGGGCGCCGTAGTGGGCGGGCAGGCCGGCCAGGTTGGGTGGCTGGGTGGTCTGGACGAGCAGGGTGGGCTCGTCGTGGTCGGTGTCGAGGCGGAAGAGGAGCCCGGCGTCGCGGCGGGGGTGGGGGCTGGGGGTTCCGGGGGTCAGGCGCATGAGGGTTTTGTGGAGCTGGACGCGGTCGGCCAGGTCGCGGCGTACGGCGTGGTGGGCGGGGTTGAGGCGGATGCAGGTGAGGGTGGCGGTGGGGGTCATGGCTGCTCCGGGTGCATGTAGGCGGCGAGGGTGGTGAGGGGGTTGGGGCCGGCGTAGAGGGCGGCGGGCAGGGGGACGCGGGTGCGCCACACACTGCGCGGGTGGTAGCGGCGTTGGCCGGGGGTGAAGTCGACGGGCTGGTCGCACAGTTCGTAGTGGTCGATGGCAGTGGACAGATCCGGTGGGGGGTCTTCGTGGATGAAGTCGACGTTGACGGTGGTGGTGTGGGGCCGGGGCGGCCGGGCGAGGCTGAGCGGGGTGCGGCGCGTCAGCTCGTCCAGGGGGTCGGTGACGGCGGTGGCCAGGACGAGGGGTTCGGTGGGGACGCAGGTGCGGCGGCCGAGGTAGGGGGCGTTGGCGGGGTGGCGGAGGTGGCCGGCGATGGCCTCAAGGAGGGGGGTGGGGCCGGTGACGGCGACGGTGAAGACCGCGTCGGCGAGGTAGTGGCGGTAGGAGACGAGGGTGGACTCCGCCTCGGGGCGCTGGGGGCCGCCGCTGGTGGACAGTTGCCTGTCGCGGGGGTGGCCGCCGCCGACGGTGTGGAAGTCGGTGTAGGGGGTGCCGGGCCGGTCAATGCGGATGAGGAATCCCAGGTCCTGGTAGCGGGGCCGGCCGGGCAGGTCGGTGAAGGGGTCGAGGGCGTGGTGGGGTTCGCGTCCGGCGCAGTTGGCGAACATGCCGATCAGGGCGGAACGGGTGGGGTGGGGGACGGTGTCGCGGTCGTGGAAGGCGGCGCTGGTGCCGAAGGCCGCCAAGGGGCCCGCGAGGCGCAGCAGCAGAGCGCTCATGCGGCAGCCGTCGGTGGCTGGCCGGTCGCGTCCGCGGCCGCGTTGGCGAGGGCTGCGGCGATGAGGGCGTCGAAACTGTCGTGCCGGGTGCCGAGGTGGGCTGCGTCGCTGCTCTGGGCGGTGGCGTAGCCGTGGCCGACGAGGTCGCTGGTTCCGGTCAGCCGGTGCGTGATGCCGGCGCAGGTGTCCAGGGCGTGGTAGCTGGGGGTGAGGTAGCCGCCGCCGGGGGCGGCTTGCACGGGTTGTTCGAAGGCGTTGGCGTAGCTGACGGGGCGGCCGTCGCGGACGGCGTAGGCGACCAGGTCGGGCACGGTGTGCGGGGCGGTGGACGTCTGCTTCGCGGGGAGCACGGTCATGATGGCCGCGCGCAGGAACAGGCCGGTCAGGTGCAGGGCCTGGCTCTGGTCGCCGCCGAGTTTGCGGGTCAGGTCGGTGAGGTTGAGCGTGGTGAACCGGTAGAACACTCCGCTGGTCAGGAACGAGGTGTCCATGAAGGCGCTGCCGCGGTCGCCCGGGTCGAGCCAGTCGTCCACCGCGGTCACGAAATCCGGCTGTAGATCGCTCTTGTGCGTGGTGAGGGCGGGGGCGGTCTGCACGGCGCTGGGGACGTCGGCGTCCGTCAGGCCGGCGAGCATGCGGCCGAAGAGGTGGATGGTGGCGGTGGGCCGGCTCAGGCAGGCGGCCACCTTGTCGGTGGGCAGTAGGGCAGGCGGTTTGCCGCGGCCAGGCTTGGTGTCCCCGCCCTCGTCGGGCTCCTTGTTCTGGAGGCGGGCCAGGCCCTTCTCCAGGGCTGCGCGGTGTGCGGTGCACAGTTCGGCGAGGTCCTCGACGATGGAGTCGGCGGCGACCAGGAGCATGGCGTTGGTGCGGTGGCCGTTCTTGGGGTCGGTGTCCAGGCCCTTGGCGGTGGCGGAGCGGGCGAGCTGCCCGGCGGCGAAGTGGGCCAGGTCCTCGGGCCAGCCTGCTGCGCGCAGCGCCTCGGCGACGCGCGGGGGCAGATAGCGGGTGCGGGTGGCGGGCTCTGCGAGCGTGTCCTCGAGTGCCAGGCGCAGTGGGCGTCGTTGGGTCTGGGCGGGGACCATGATGCGCTTGGCGTTGCCGACGGTCATGGTCTTGGGCACGTTGTGCTGGTCCCGGTTCAGGCAGGACGGCGGCCGGTGCTCGAGCAGGTGGAGGTCGAGGTAGCGGGTGTGCATCACAGCTCCAGGAGGGTGTCGGGGACGGTCAGGTAGAAGGAGTGGCGCCAGCGGCCGGCGACTTCCGGCGGGTCGAAGTCCCACTGGGCGAGGTCTTCGAGCAGCACGGCGAAGTCGCATTCCAGGCCGAGGTGGAGCAGCCGCTGGACGGTGTGGGGCAGCCGGGTGTGCAGCAGGTCGGCGGAGAGCACGCCCATCACTTCCACTTCGCGCTGCCAGCCTGCGGCGGTGCGGGGGTGTTCGCGGGCGGCGTCGGCCAGGGTGCGGCCGAGGTTGGGGCGCCGCGCCCAGCTGTCCGGTGGTGACGGTTCGCCTTCCAGGGGATCGTCTGTGGCGGGGTGTGTTGGCGGGGTGGAGGGGGTTGTCTCGGTCCAGTCCGGGACGGGACGTTCCAGGGCGATCAGGGAGGCGATCGTGTAGTGGGCGCGGCGGGCACCGAAGCCCTGGCAGGGTTTGACGAGGTAGGCGTCCATGTGCGGGCACTCGATGGGGGGCTGGCCGCGGCCGTTTTCAAGGCGGCTGCGGATGCGCCGGGTGCGGCACAGGCCGCGGACGTGAGCGACGAAGGCGTCGTAGTGGCAGCGGCGTTCGTCACGGCTGGGCATGCGGTCCTCCGGTCGGGCGCAGCGTGTCGTCGGGGGATGTGCCGGCGCGTCGCAGGCTCTGCACGGCGCGGGCCAGGGCCGGTCCGGCGTTGGGCAGGCGGTTGAGGGCGTCGCGGGTGGTCTCGGACAGCGCCGTGATGGCCGCGGCGGCGAACACCCCCCAGGCGGGACGGGTGTCGTCGACGAGCTGCCAGAAGGCCTGTTCGGCGCGCGGCCAGTAGTCAGCGAGGGCCTGGCTGGCCCACATACTGGCGTCTGTTTTCCCGCCGCCCTTTCGTCGGGTGAGACCGGCGTCCTTCCAGGCCTGGTCGGCTTCCTTGCGAAGGGCTGCGCCCAGGGTCTCTGCGGCGGCGCAGCACTCGACGATGCGGGAGGCCTTGACGGGGTCGCTCTCCTGGACCAGCGGCCAGATCGGCGGGGTGAGGCTGGTGTACCAGATACGGTTGTTGACCTTGCCTTCCTGGTCGAATCCGCACACCCATACCCGCAGGCTGGCGCGGGTGCCTTCGGGAAGGCTGTTAATCGTGGTGAATGCCTCGGGCCGGCAGCCCGGCCGGTGTTCGTCACCGGCGAGTGCGAGGGCGGGCAGCGCCCGGAACGTGGCGTGGTCGGCGTTCGCGCGGCGCGGGCTGCGCCGGCGTTCGGCGGGTGCCTTGGGGTCGAGGTCGTAGACGAGGTAGGGGTCGGTGGCCTCCAGCGGGTCGTGCTGGGTGGCCCAGGTCAGGTAGGCGTCGGTGACGTGCTCGCCGCTCGCGTCGGGGACCAGGAGTGCGGCGTGCCGGGAGCGGCCGGTCAGCACTCGTCTGGGCCAGGTCACCTCGGGCGGTACCTGCAGCGGATCGATGGGGGGCTGTTCCCAGGGGCAGGCGTCGCTGCCGGGGGTCTGGTCATGGCCGCGGTAGGGCGCCTGGTGCAGTAGGAGGGTCTCGTACAGGGTGCGGCCGCGGGGGTGGAAGGAGACGGTAGAGCGCAGCGGGCCGGCTCGCAGCTGTCCGCTGCTCGCTCCTTCGACGGTGCGTACGGTGGCCCGCCCGGAGCGCCCGTAGTAGTGGTAGGCGAGCAGGTTCCACAGCGCTTCCCTAGTGGGCGCGGGCTGGGGATTGGTGTCGGTGTGAAGGGGGTTGAACCAGACCAGGTTGCGGCCGGCCGCGCGGCCGTAGATGAGGGAGTTGATCCCGCTGCGTTTCGAGCACTGGACGGCCAGAGACGCGTCCTGCCACCACGGGCGTATGGGGTGGAACAGGTCGAAGGCGTCGGGGTCGGCGTCGAAGTAGGCGTGCACCGCATCGGGATCGAAGCCGTCTTCGCGTCTGAGCAGTTCTGACCGGTGCTCCAGCCAGTCCTTGATGTACTGGTCCGGGTCGTCGAGTTCGGTGATGGGCGCGCATATGGCGGTGAGGACGCGGTAGAGGCCGGCCTGGGCGGGCGGCAGAGGCAGGGCGAGGTCGTCGACGCGGTGCGCGTTCAGCAGCAGGTCGCGTAAGCCGACGTACTCGATGTGCTTGCCGGAGCGCACCGGGATGCAGGGTCTCAGGTCGATCCGGTAACTCGGCGGTGGCATCACCAACACTCCTCTTCGCTTCCTGCCGGGCCGTACGGGGCCATGGCAAGGACGCGGCGCAAGGCGCTCGGGCAGAGCGGTATGGACGGGATGCGGCCTGAGGGGGGCGCGCGCCCGCGCAGGATTTCGTTGGTGACGGTTCCTGGTACGGGAGCGGATCGAAGGGGCCGCAGGGACGACAGAAGGGACACATTCCGTGACGAGCGATACGCACCGTCACATGGATCAAGGAAAGCATCCGCAGTGAACTGCCGTACAGAGCCTGCGAACTAGTGTGACCAACGGCTGGCGCACAGGCCGGGGCGCGCGCCCACGGACGCCGCGCGCCGCGTACACCGCCGCGCGCCGTGCACTGCGCGCAGGGTCGGGCCGCGGGTCTTTTCGGCCTGCCGGCACCGCGCCGCAGGGCAGGTGGGCTTATGGGTGCTGCCTCGGCGACGAGGCCGTGAAGGGGTGAGGGAGTCTTCGCGGCTGTGGCCATGGCAACGGGCTGTTGCTGCGTGAGCTGGGGCATCGGCGAAACACGATGCCCCGTACCGATGCACAGGAGTGGCCGTAGCGCCCGGGTGCAGGAACCCGTGTTGTTGCCGGGTCAGGCCGTTTCGGTGTGGATCAGGCCGAGTTCGTCATCGATGTACAGGTGGTGGCGGCCGAGCTGGGCCGCCTGTGGGCGGTCCGGGTCGTGCGGGAGGAGGACGAGGTTGGCCAGCAGGGGGTGCTGCTGCCAGGCCTCGGGGCCCTGGTGCTCCTGAATGGCGGCAGCGACCCAGGCGCTGGGGACCGGCACGGAGTGCTGCAGCACGGTGCGGATCGCGGCAGGGCGCAGATGCGGTCCCTGAGGCAGAGGGAGACGGCCTGCCGCATCGAGGGTGGGCGGGCGGTCGCTATGCCGGTAGCAGGCGAGGACACGACGGGGCCGGTCGTGCGGGCGCGTGGCGGCTTGGGCTGCGGTCAGCTTCTGGCGGTGCAGGTCGGACAGAGAGGCGACCCGGTCGTGCGGAGGGACGAGGTGGACGCTGCTGGTGTGTTCCTCGGCCCGCTCGGCGGCCAGGTGCTGCGCGTACAGGGCGGCGAGACGGTCGGCCCAGGTGGCCGGCAGGCCGGACTGGTGGACAAGTTCGACCAGGTGCTGGGCCTGCTCGGGCAGGGTGATCCGGTGGTGGTCGGGCAGGGTGAGCAGGTGGGCGGTGGCGTGCTGGAGGTAGGGGTGGTCGGTGGTGGCCCAGGCCTCGGGCAGCAGGGTGGTGCGGTCCTGGTCGACGGGGTGCAGGACGGTGAGACGGGGGCCGCGGGCCCGGATCCAGGGCGGACGCGGGGCGACGCCGGGAGGCCGCTCGTCCTGCCAGGCCTGTTCGAAGCGCCACAGTCGTCCCGCGCGCTGGATGAGCCGGGCCAGCGAGGTGAGATCGCTGACCACGAGATCGGCATCGATATTGAGGCTGAGCTCCAGCAGACTGGTCGTGACCACCACCAGCCGTTCGGGGCGCGGCCCGAACGGGCCGAGCCGGGTACGGACCTGTGCCAGAGCCCGTTCGAGGTAGTGGCCGGGAAAACGGGCATGCACCAGCAGCAGTTCCTGCGTCCCTGCGGGCCACGTCAGGAACTGCTGCAGGTAACGGTAGGTGTCCTGGGCGTCGGCGACCGTGGCGCACACGATGACGGCGCATCCGCCCAGCCGGGCCACGGGGCCGATCGCCCCGGCGATACGGGCCAGCCGCTCCCCCGTCTTGGCCCGGCGCGCCGGGACATGCAGACGCTGATAGCGCGCCGGGCTCAGTCGGAGCGTGATGGTGCGCTGCTGGGCGGCGGCGTGCTGCGTTCGTGCGCCGGCGGGGATACCCGTGGCGCGGGCGGTGGCGGCGTCGGCGAACAGCCAGCCCGGGTAGGGCACGGTGAACTCGTCTGCGCGGGCGGTCAGATCGCGTCTGCGGTGGCCTGCGCCGGCCAGGTAGGAGTACACGAGTTCGCGCGCCGCCTGTCCCGGCAAGGTCGCCGACAGCACCACCACCGGGGTACCCAGGCTGCCCAGCCAGTGCAGCAGGCGGGTCAGGATGCGCCGGCTGAACGCGGTGAGTGCGTGTGCCTCGTCGACGATGACGCACTTGCCCGACAGGGACAGCATCCGCAGGGCGCTGTCGCGTACCGGGAGCGCGGCCATCAGCGCCTGGTCGACGGTGGCGACAGTGAACTGAGCCAGCAGCGCGCGGTCCCACCCGCGTACCCAGCCGTCCGGGAGGATCCGCCGCCAGGTACCGCCTTTCCCGCCGTTGCCAGCCGGCCGGCAGCCGTCGTCCTCGTCCTCATCGTCGTCCCCGTCATCGGTGTGCGGGGCGTCTCCGGTGCAGGCGGGGATGTCGCCGGGGGCGAGCATCTCGTCGGTGTAGGCGGCGTTCAGCCAGCTGTGGTTGTGCACGAGCGTGAGCACGGCCGGGGTGGGGCGGTGCGCACGCAGGTAGCCGCACAGCGTGTCGTAGGCGGCGTCCGCGGTGGCCGTGGTGGGCAGCAGAAAGCACAGTCCCCGGGTGCCGCACGTGTCGTTGAGGATGCGGGCCGCCTCCAGGGCGGTGACAGTCTTTCCCGCGCCGGTGCCGTCGGTGACCAGCAGGATCCCGGCGCCTCGTGGACCGGCCAGTTGAGGCAGGCCATCCAGGATCGAGGCCTGCAGCGGGTTCGGGGCGCGCAGGCCGGGATGTGCGGCGCAGAACGGCAGCGCGGGCAGTTCGATACGCGCCAGTCGTGACTCCTCCACCACCTCGCGGGCCTTCCAGCAGGCCCAGGCGAAGTGCTGGGCCGCGCCGTAGGCGGGCATGTCCGCCCGCGGCGCCCACACCTTGCACTGGCTGGCCAGCCGGTCGGCGACCATCACCAGCCCGGTCATCAGCACCGCCGCCGTGACGGACACCTGCGTCGGCACGGCCTCGGCACCTGTCAAATGCCGTACCTGGGCGGCGTAGCGGGAGCGGATCTCCTGCCACAACCGGCCGCCCAGGTCGACCTGCACGCGCCGGCTGCTGGCCGCACCATGCACATCGAGCTGCGGGAAACGTCCGTGGTGGCCGCCGGCGATCTGTGCCATCCGAACGGCCGGGCTGGCATCATCCGACAGCTCGTAGCCCATCTCCGCGAGGATCCCGACCAAGGCATGCGCGGAAGCCCGCTCATGCCGCATCAGCTTCCAGCGGCCCGTATCGGCCCGCAGCGCATCACTGACCCGTGCCCACGCAACCGGCTCGCAAGCCTGGAAACGGCTCACTTTGCCCAGGTCATGCAGGCCCGCGATGAACATCACTACACGACGGGCCTGCGCCTGGCTCATCCCCAGCCCCCCGGCGATAGCAGCGCACTGCGGCCCGGTCAGCAGCCGGTCCCACAACTCCCCCGCCACCGCGGCCGTATCGAGCATGTGGAACAGCAGCGGGTAAATCAACCCGTGCCGGGCGCAGTACTTGCCCCACAGGCACAGCGACAGCCCGTTGATCCGGCTCTCTTCCACAACCCTCATACCTGCGCTCGCCCTCCTGACGCCACCGGAACCGAACGCGGCCTCCCCTACCCCGCCGCACCCCGGCACGCGCTAACTCCTGCCGACAACCGCTCCCATGAGTGAATCGTCTCTATGGCACGTATCGTCGCCCCAGGAGGCGGGGACAAAGTGCTTCAGACAGCCACCCCGCACCTACATCACGTAACGGCAAAGCCGCCGCACAACCGCAGGTCAACAAGAGTCCGCTCTGCACACGCACAGATGTACCGAGCGAGCACGTCGTGGGCAGCGCCGCACGGATGTCCGCTCTGCACACGCACAGATGTACCGCAGCACGTCCGCGATGTGACCGTGCAGGAGGCGTCCGCTCCGCACACGCAGAGATGCTCCGATCCCTCTTGGCCCCTACACCCCCGCGCAGATGTCCGCTCCGCACACGCAGAAATGCCCCGAACCCGAAGTCGTCGCCGTACGTCGGGCCGCCGTCCAGTCTGCACGCGCGGAGATGTACCGGTCGGCGGCACCCACGTGCCCGGCGACACATCATCCAGGCGGCACGCGCGAAGATGCACCGGCCCAATACGGCCCCAGGCGGGACTCCCAACTGTCCACTCTGCACCAGCAGAGATGCACCGAGGAGTCGACGCCTGACCAGGGTGCGGATGATGCCCACTCCGCACGCGCGGAGATGTACCGACGCTGTGGGTCCCCCACCTCCACTACGCCTCCCGGGTCCGCTCCGCACAGGCGGAGATGCACCGTGGACGAACCGGCTTCGCGCCGTGGCCGCAGTGTTCACTCCGCACACGCAGAGATGCACCGATCGAGAGCGAAGGCTACGAGTACGCCGCCGAGGCGACTCCGCAGGCGCAGAGATGCACCGATGACCGCCCCAGGCGCCCTGCTGGCCGTCCTGTCCACTCCGCACGAACGGAGATGTACCGGTCAGCGGCACCCACATGCCCGGCGACACATCGTCCAGGCCGCACACGCGAAGATGCACCGGCCGAATACGGCCCCAGGCGGGACGCGCCCAACTGCCCACTCTGCACAGGCAGAGATGCACCGAGACGCCGGCTGACCGTGACCGGCTACACGATGGCCCCTCCGCACACGCGGAGATGCACCGGCGAGCAGACCGCGATGACCTTCAGCTCCGAGGCCCGCACCGCACGCACAGGGATGTACCGCACAGCTTGACGATTTGGTCCGTTGTCGAACGCCCGCTCCGCACGCGCGGAGATGTATCAAGCGGGATGCCGTACGCGAAGCTCGGGGACGGACCCGCTCCGCACACGTGGAGAAATGTCGTTGTAACGCGCTTCGATTTCACAGACCACACCGGGCACCCCAGCCCCACGAACCAAGATCGAATCTCCTATGCGATTCGCGCCAGAATGTCCTGCGCTTTTGCATGACTTGCCACGATCACCTTTCGCTAAATGTCGCACGGCGGAACCAACAAGCCAGCTCAACAGAGCTTTCCGAGCGACATCCAGATGAGAGAGATCTTTGACGTTTCGGTGCGAGACAACAACCTCGTCGCCCGCGACTGGAACGAACCACGCATCCTGCGCTGGCTCCACCACCTCGGAACGGAACTCGGCATACCCCGCTGGCGACCACGAGGCCCACACCGGGTGATCGCCGCCGCCCTACACCGCAAGGCTCAGGAGGACGCGCTCACGGCCGTCCCAGCCGACCTCGAACACGAGGAACACCTGCCCCACACAGGCCCGAACACCGCCTTCCAACAGGCCACCGCCATCCTGCGCACGCCGCTCGGCGCCGGGGCAGAACCCCCCGGTTACGCCGCCCGCTCCGGAGCAAACGACGAAGCCGCGCTCACCCCTTGGGAGTTGGCCCACCTACGCGAGGCAGCACGCACAGACCCGGCGCTGATCCTCGCCTGCGCACACATCGCAGGCCGCGAGGCGGCCATCACCACCTACGGCACCATGGCCACAGCAATCCTCGACGCCCCAGCCGCATACACCGGATTCAGCGACACACCCCACCACCAACCCTTGACCCGAATCACACCAGTACGTGCTTCGACCACGCCCCGGTGCACACCAGTTGACCGGGGTGCGGGAATTCATACCAGCAAGGCTGCCCCCGGTTCAGCGGTGGATAGCGACGACTTCGACCTCCGCATTCATCGCGCGCGGCCGTCTGACTGCTTGGAGCAGTGAGACCTGGGCGCAGGCGAAGAGTGACTCGACGCGGATGTTCTGGCCGTCCTTGAAGAAGGTGTCGTACCACATCCCGCTGGATCTGGACGGGCTGAAGCTCTCCCACCACGCTTTGCCAAAGACACATCAACTTGAGGGTTAGTCGGATGCCGAGCGTGCCGTGATCAAGGTGCCCACCCACTTCGTCCACGCGGCTACAAGTCGTTAGAGATCGGACCGCTGTTCCCTCGATAACAGTGGCCACAACAACCAAGTCGGACCCTTAAGGATGATCACGCATATGAGGCCGACGGCGCAGAGGATCGCCGTCAGCAGGTAAAAGCTCGGAACATGAGCCCGCTCGGCGCGAACATGCACATCTCCAAATCGCATCCACACGCGTGGCGACACGGTGCTGACGGACTCGGCTCTGGATGATCGCGGTGCCTAGAGGGTTAGCTGTCGGACTCAGACGACTTTCGCCCTACGGTTACGCAGCCGCCTCCTGCGGCTTCGCGTGCCGATTCGCCCCTGAACGTGGGTCCCCGCCTCCGTTCGTATGGGGAATGTAGCCCCAGAGGCGCGTGCCCGGGAGCGCAGGAGCGCACTCGGCTCGGTCCGTGCTTCGGCTCACGGAGGGGAAGGTGAGCCCGAACAGTACTTGTCGCGCATGTTCGTGACGCTGGTGGAAGCTGGCTCGCGCAGGCATCGCTGGACAGGTGGCCAGGCACCACGGTCGGTGTCTGCCCGCTCCACCGTGGGACAGCCACCAGCGGGGCACCCGTCCGCCAGTGGCCCTACCCGTAGTACGCCCTCACTCAGCAGTCGTAGCTCTTGAGCGTCTTCGAGGCACCGGTGGCCGACTTCAGGTAGTCGTTCTCCGACTTCAGGCTCTCATTCTCCGCCGTCGACTCTGCCAACTGCACGACCAGTCCGGCAGCCATGGACAGGAGCCCCTCGTGCTTCGTCTGGAGCTCCTCGTGCTCTTCCTGAAGCCCCTTGTACTTCCAGGTGAGGACCCCGATGGTGGTGGCGGCCAGAACGCTGACGCCGATCTTAACTGCGACCCTGGCTTTGCCGAACTTACCTCCAGTTGACCCTGTACCGTCCTTGCCAATGCAAACGTGGCCCGTCTGGTGCGAGTGCTGTTGAGCCTCGCCGAGATGGTCGCTCTGATACGAGCACGATCCGCATTGGTAACGGGTCATCAGTCGTTCCTCTCCCCCGGGGAGATGAGCCTGCCACAGGTCGCGTGCCTCCGGCGGCCACTTCGTCATCCTCCGTACGCCCACCAACGCTGAGGGAAGGACGCGCACCTGCACGGGCGGCGCGCCCCTGGTTGTGTTCTATGCCGTCAACGCTCGCAGGAGGGGCCCATGGCGCGCCACGGGTAGCTCGTTCAGGTCTCTGGCCAGCGGGATGCGTCGGTTCCAGCCGAGGAGGTCGAGGATATGGAGCTGACGCAGGTCCAGGTAGCAGCGCAGCCGAACGCCGAGCTCGCCCGCGTTCGGGTCGTCGGGCGCAGGTTCGCGGAGGGGTGGCTGCCCGTTCGCGGCTGAAAGTTGTTGGTGACGCTGGGGGGAGGAGGCCTCATTGTCAGAGCCCCTGTCTAGCCTTACAGCCACAACTCAGCTTAGGCGCAGGGGGTTTGCGTGACGACCGACGGTGGGCGGATTGCTGCACGCGGGTTTCAGTACCAGTATCTGCGCACGGTAGAAGCCCTGTTGGCCGCTGCAGGCGACGCAGATGTGGCAGCGTGCCGTATCGAAGGGCCCGGGAGCACGGTGTCTGTACAGCGTGCGGATTCGGTCGATTTCGACCTGACCGATGCCGCTGGCTGCTCCCTGATGGCTGTACAGGTCAAAAGCGCCGCGGCGGGCAGGACAGTGAGGGCACGCGAGGCCGTGTCGGTACTGGTGCATCTGGTCACCGGGTTCGAAGCCCGGCGGTACCGGTTGATCACGTCGGCGGCACCTGACGAAAGGTGTGTGCGGCTGGCCGAACTGCTGCGCCGGCACGGTGATGATCTTCCGCTACTCAAAGCGGAGTTGAAGGACCTTCTGGCGCGCGCGCCCAAGGTGTGGGACATCTGCCAGGCCCTGCCCGAGCAGCACTGGGAGCGCCTGGGGCGTGCCGGGATCGAGTTCGACGGCCGCAGTGACAGCCAGCTGAGGGAGGACCTCAACAAGGCGCTGCGCCAGGAACGGGAGCATGATCGACAGGGGCTGTCGCGCCGTTCCGGCGGGTTGGTTCTGGGCTACCTGGTGGCCGAGGTCATGCGCCGGGCGGCTGATCCCGACCTGGCGCACTGGGACGTGACGGACTTCCGTCGGTCGGTGCTGGTCGGCGATGCCGAGCTGATCTCGGCCGTCGGCCGGCAGGATTTCGGAATCGTGTACGGGCAGATGCCGCCCGTGCCCGAGATCGAGCGCGCGGACCTCGTCGACCAAATCGGAGAGTTCCTTTCGGGCGGCGAGGGCGGTCCCGGAGATGTGAGGGCATGCGTCATCACGGGTCTGTCGGGGCTGGGGAAATCAAGCCTGGCTGCGGCGTACATCGCTGGCCACGCCTACCGCTACGACGCCGTGTTCTGGGTGGACGCCGAGAGCGAGGAAGCTCTGGTCGCGTCGTTCACTCGCGTGCTGGCGCATCTGACCGGTGCCGGGGAGCCGGCCGAGGTGAGAGATCCGCGGCTGCTGCGCGAGCGTGTGCACGCGGAACTGCAGTCTCTGCCAGGACCGTGGCTGATGGTGTTCGACGACGCGAGCGTGTCCGTGGCCGATGCCTGGATACCGCGACGCGGGCAGGGGCGGGTCATCGTCACGGCGCTGGGCGGGCACTGGCGCGGTGCGCAGGGGCGCATCGAGCTGGCCCCGATGAGCAGTGAGGAAGCCCTTCGCTTGCTGCGGCTGCGGCTGGGCTTGAGTGGGAGCGAGGCAGACCAGCATGCGTCGTCGCTGTCGGACCTGGTGCGGACGCTGGAGTACTGGCCGCTGGCGATCGAGGTGGCCTGTGGTTATCTGGTCACCTGCCGCATCGGTGTCGAGCGGCTTTCCTCCTACACGGACACGCTGATCGCCCGAGCCGCGGACGACGAGCGGTCCGTACCTGATGGCTATCCCAGGACACTGGCGGCAGCCGTCGCGCTGAGCATGGAGCGTCTGATCGGCAGCGCCCGCGCACGAGGCCTGCTGCAGACGACGCTGGCCACGGTGGCGGCGCTGTGCTGGCTGGGCCCGCGCCGGGCGCCGGTGCATCTGGCACTGGCGAGCGCGTTCGTCGGCCCGCAAGACCTTCCTCCGGCTCCAGGATGGGTGGTGTTCGACGAGGCGCAGGTCCCGGTGCGCGAGGTCATCCGCGAGCTCCTTGATGTCTCCCTCGTGCGATACGACGAGCCGCTGCCGGCCCGGGGGGAGGTCTTCCCCGGCAGTGAGGACACCGTGTCGATGAACGCGGTGCTGCAGGGCATCCTGATCCGCCAACTTCGGTTGACGCGGGCGAGCATGGTCGAAGGCCTCGCGCATGTGGCCTGTCACACCGACCGCTGGTTGCGCGGGGCCCTGCTCACCGGGCAGGCAGAGCGCTCCTGGGAACTGGCCCAGCACGCCACCGCCCTGGTCGGGCATATCCGCGCAACGCAGACAACCGACGAGAACACGGCGCTGCTGATGGGCAATCTCGCAGCATTCCACCATGCCCACGGCCAGTACGACGCCGCGCACAGCCTGCTGGAACTGGAACTGGAATGGCTACAGCGTGCTGGTGACCCCGACGAGGGCCTGACCGCCCAGGCGCACACCCTGCTCGCTCACATCATCCAACTGCGCAAGCAGGCCGATGCCAGCAAGCCGATCGCGGCCCATCTGCGTCCCGTGCTCTCCTATCTGCGCCAGCTCGACGGGCCGCCGCCCGAGGCGGTCGCCAATCTCGCCATCGAGGCATCGGTGATCCTGCGGACCCGTCTGCGGGATGCCCCAGACGACGAGCTGGCGCAGTTGCTGCGGGACTTTCGCACGCTGGCCGATGCACAAGAACCCACCAAGACCACCCAAGCGGCCAAGGATCTCCTGGCCATCCAGGACCTGCTGGAAGAGGGAGCCGCCGAGAGCGCCGAACAGGCCGCTGTGCTGGCTTTGTCCCGCAGCACCGATCCGTGGTCCCCCGCCATGGCCGACCTCAAGCGTCTCCTCGTCGAAGCGCTGGTCAAGCAGGACAAATGGGAGCAGGCCGACGCCGCGCTCAGTGACTTCCTGCCGTATTCCGGACCCCACACGCTGTACGGGTTCGCCGTGCACCACCTGGTGCACAACGTCGGATGCGTATGCGCGTGGAAGTGGGTGGTCCGGGGCGAGCAGCGGGCGGTGGAGCTGCTGGGCCGCCTGCTCGAGGACACCGGCATCGCCGAGAACCCGGCGTATGAGACCTCCACCGATGAGGCCCGGTTCATTCTGCTCCAGGTGGTGCACGACAGCTGGCGGGCCATGAACGGAAGCGGACAGGGCGCAGGGTTCCTGGAGTTGACGCGCCGGCTCACCGACAAGACGTTCACTGATCCGCATGACCCGGACAACGTGTGGGAGCGGATCTATGCCGGGCTGGCGCCTCGGCTGTCGGCCGTGGTGGACGAGAACCTGCACCGTAGCTATCAGGCAGAGGGCGACGCCATCCTGTCGATCGGTGTCACGCTGCTCGAACAGGATGCGATGCTCAAGGAAGCCTACGAGACGGCCCGCTGCCACACGGTGCTGGCACTGTCCACCGACCGGGTCTACAGCAGCATCGCGGTGAACTCCACCGTCGACCTTCTGCTGCCGGAAGCCCGGAAGTTTCTGCCCGGCCCCAGGCCGCTGGTCATCCTCCAGCCGCACAAGATGCTCGGCGCCACGTCACCCGACACCGGCAAGTCCATCGAGCTTCAGATCCACCGAGCCTGCGACAAGGGCCTGCGCCGCCTCGCCGGGCCGCACCCTGTCATCCCCTCTTCCGAGCACCTCACCCTCGTTCTGATCGGCCAGGAGCTGACCCTCGAGCACGACGACGGCACCGTGATCGCCCGCTCCTTCGTCCAAGCTCCCGGCCCATGGCAACGCGCCGCCCGCTCCCGCCGCAGCGCACTGGTCTTCTACGGCTACGGCTTCGACATCCACGACATCACCGCACACCGCAGGCTCATGGCCTTCCCCGCCGAACTCAGCCGCCGTATCACCGGCGCCAGCGACAACGGACTCCTCGCCGCAGCATCCGTATCCGTCCGTCTCCCGCCAGCACCTGCCACGCCGCCCCGGCCGTCAGCCACGGCCCGCAACCAGCCCCGCAAAACCACGCGGAGCGAACGGCGCAAACCCCGTCAGTGACGCACCGGTGCACCCCAGCACGTCAAAGGAACCTTCCGGCGCGATCGTTCTCGGGATACACCCACTGGCCGCGCCCCGACGGCGCCACGCTCTTGATCGACAGCGCCCGGAACAATGCAGCCCTCCCTGCCCGTCACATCTTGCGCAGCCGCGCTCGGGTGCGGCCCGGACGTCGGGCCGTGCGCCGCGCGTTGGGCGTCGACGTGCGCGGCGAGTACCTCCCGGCCGGGGGCGCGGGTGGCAGGCCTCCAGGACGCCGGCGGCCTCGCCGGCCACCTCCAGGTCGTCCGTGGTGGGCTGGCAGGCGGCCAGCAGCAGGAGCGGGTGTGGTCCCCGCGCCAGGTCCGCATCCTCTCCCCGCCCATCCGGACCGTGTCCAGCCGCGTGCCCGGGCCGGGGCTGGGCATCTGCTCGGCCGGCACCGCGGGCCACCCGGTTGGCCAGCACGTCGTAGAAGGTGCGCAGCGGGCTCGCGGTCGGCACCGTGGCCTGCACCGCGTGCAGGGCAGACATGGCGCCCGGGCCGCTCGCGTAGGCCGGAAAGCGGTTCTCCGCCGTCCGGCGACGCCTCCCGCAGGGTGCGTGGTGGGCCTACGCGGCCTGCAGGATCGCGGCGGTCGCCGCGAGGACGTCTCGAGGGCTCTTCACCACCGGCACCTGTGTGGAGGTGGCGTCCTCCACCAGGTAGAGCCTCTCTGCGATACGGCTGGTGTAGACCCGGAGATGCCCGGCAGGGTATGGATCGGCCCGCCCGGCCGCAGGGCGGGTGCAATAACGCCTTGCTGGGTCCCCGGGGCCGCCCGTACCAGCTCGGCGGTCCGACCTGCGTGCCTGCGTTCGCCCGGTGTCAGCTCGTCGATATTCAGCGAGGGCCGTGGGGTGTCGGTCGTTAGAATCACGTCTGCGCCGGCCGTGCGGGGCAGGGTTGGAGAAGGCCGGCAGCAGAGCGGAGGGGGTCCGCAGTCCGCAGCTCGACGCTGCGGTGGAGCCTTCCTCTTCGGGGCCGTGAGGAGAAGTGGCACATGAAGGTACGGCGGCTCACGCTGCGCAATTTCCGGGGGGTCAGCAGCGGCACGGTGCTGCTGGACGACCAGTCCTTGCTGGTGGGCGCCAACAGCGTCGGCAAGTCCACGGTGTGTGAGGCCCTCGATCTCGTCCTGGGCCCCGAGCGCATGCTGCGGCGGCCCGTCATCGACGAGTTCGACTTCTACGCGGCGCGCTACCAGGAGGCTCAGGGAGAACTCCCAGAGGTCCGCATCGAGGCGGTGCTGACCGATCTCTCCGCTGAGGCGCAGCGCCGGTTCGGTCCTCATCTGCGGCGGTGGGACGACCGTGTGCAGGGCTTCATGGACACCGTTCCCGCGGCAGTGGCGGACGCCGATGCAGGCGAGTGGGCTCTGCCGGTGGTGTTCCTGGGCCGGTTCGACCCTGAGGAGGATGATTTCGTTGGGGGCACGTTCTTTGCCCATCCCCAGCGTGAAACCGATGATCTTTTCGGTGAGCCGGCCGCGGCCGAGCTGGGAGCCGGTCTGGCCCCCTTCAAGCGGGACGACAAGCGGCTGTGCGGCTTTCTGTATCTGCGGCCCAATCGCACCGGAAACCGGGCGCTGACGTTCCAGCGGGGATCGTTGCTGGACACGATCGTGCGGCTGGAGGCGGAGACCGCTCAGGGTCCGTTGTGGGAGAAGGCTCTGACCGATGTGGCGTCGGTGGCCGTGGCTGCAGGCGGCTCGGGCTTCGTCAAGATCCAAAGTGAGGTGCGGGACCGTGTGGCGAAGTTCCTCGCGCTGGCCCCAGGCGGCGACCCGGTGGACACCCGTGTCTCGGAGCTGACGCGTGAGCACCTGCGGGAGGTGCTGCGTCTGTTCATCGCCACACAGCCGGGAGCTCATGGTGTTCCGTTCAACCGGCTGAGCACGGGATCGTTGAACCTGCTGGTCTTTGCCCTGCTCACCTACATCGCGGAGCTGAAGGGCGAGAAGTCCGTGATCTTCGCGATGGAGGAGCCGGAGATCGCGCTGCCTCCGCATGCGCAGCGCCGCCTGGTCGATCACGTCGTCCGCAACATGGGGCAGGTGATCGTGACGTCCCACTCACCGTATGTGATCGAGCGGTTCTCCCCGGACCGGATCGTCGTCCTGGACCGCACTGCGGACGGTGCGATGACCAGCGCAGGCATCACGCTCCCCGACGGGTTCAAGCCCAAGAAGTACACGCAGAACCGGCGGCAGTTCGCCGAGGCGGTCCTGGCCCGGGCGGTCCTGGTCGTGGAGGGTGCCACGGAGGCGGCGCTGATGCCCGTGATCTCTGACGTCATGGACCGCGCCGAGGACGCGTCGCTGGCGGACTACCTGCACATCGACCTCTCCGGTGTCAGTGTCTTCGACGCCGGCAACGACGTGTCCGTGCCGGTGTTCGCTCCGCTGTTCAAGGCGATGGGCAAGCGCGTCTACGGCATCCACGACACTCCCACCAAGCCGTTCGATGAAGAACTCGCCGCGAAGACGGCCGACTTCACCCTGTACCGGCCCATCGCCTACAGCGGGGTGGAGGCGCTGCTGGCGGCGGAGGTTGCGGTGCCAGTCCAGCGCCGGTTTCTCGGGGAGGCGGCCGTGCGGCCGGACTACCCCAGGGAGGTCGGCGTACTCGGCGCCGAGGACACCGACGAGATGGTCCGGAAACTGACCCGCGCGGTGCTGATCAAACGCAAGGGTGACTACGCGGCTTTGCTGGTCGGCCTGTGCCGAAGCCGGGCCGACCTGCCGGCGAGCCTTGCGGACTTCCTCTTCGACATCGATCGCGACCTGCGTGCTTCCTCGTCCGCCGACGTGGCCGAGGTCGAGGTGCCGGGCCAGGAGGGAGGTGGCCGTGAGACAGATGCGGCTTGACGGTAAGAGGCTGGAGATCCTCCGCACACCAGGGCATCTCCTCATCGAGGGCGGTCCAGGCAGCGGCAAGACCACCATTGCGCTGCTGGCGACGCGGGAGTACCTCGATGATCTCGAGCCGGGCCAGCGGGTGCTCTTCCTGAGTTTCTCGCGGGCCGCGGTGCTTCAGATCAGCGACCGCATGAACGGTGTTCTGCCTCAGCGTGCTCAGGAGCTGCTGGAAGTCCGGACCTTCCATGCCTTCTTCATGGATCTGGTGCGCAGCCACGGACGCTTGCTGACGGGGGTGCCGGCGTCGTTCATCCCTCCCGACCGGGAGAAGCGGCTGCGTGCCGACTTCGACGGCGACTGGCTCGAGGAGCGCCGCCGGCTGGCCGGCCAGGGCCGGTATGTGTTCGACGAGCTCGCCCCCGCGGCCTCGACCCTGCTGGAAGAGAGCAGGGCCGTCCGGGAGCTTTACGCGGACATGTATCCGACCGTCATCGTTGACGAGTTCCAGGACACGAACACCGACCAGTGGCGGGCGCTGAAGATGTTCAGCGCCCGCTCGCGGGTGATCTGCCTGGCCGATCCGGACCAGCGGATCTACGACTATGTTCCTGGCGTCGATGCCCGGCGCATCCACTACGCGGTGGAGCATCTCAGGCCTCGGCGGTTCGATCTGTCGGGTGACAATCACCGCAGCCCCTCGAACGGTCTGCTCGACTACGCCAACGCCGTCCTGCGCTACACCCCCCACCCGCAGCCGGACGCTGTCAAGGTCATCCGCTATCGGACCACGTACGCCAGCCCGCCTGTCGAGGCGTACGCCCACTACGCGGTCACGGCACTGCGCCGCTTTCTCGCCGGGGAGCTGGGCCGGCAGCCCACGATCGCGGTGCTCGCCAGGGAGAACGCCTTCCTGGGCCGGATCTCGGAGAAGATCGCTGCCGACGGCCGGCTCGGGGAGCACGCGTTGCCTGCCGTGGAGCACGACCTCGTGTTCGACGCCGAACTCTCCGCCGCGGCCGGCTACGTCGTCGCGTCCATCCTCGAATGGCCGGGCCTGCCCCGGGCAGAAGCCCTCACCCGCACGCTGCAGGCCGTCGGCGACTACTACCGCATCAAGTACAGCAACGGCACCCTCGGCGCCCGGGACACCATGCGGACCCTCGACAACGCCATCACCGCCGTCCGCGCCGACAAGACCGCCAAGGCGAAAACCGCGAAGGTACTCGCCGGCGCCTACGACGCCGGCATCCAGCTCAGCGGGCAGCCCGTGTCCGACTGGCAAAAGGCCCGCGCCCTGCTGACAGGGTCCACAGAACTGGGCGAGCTGTCCAAGCAGGCCCGGATGCTGCGCCTGCTCAAAGCGACCGACCTGCTCGCCTGGACACTGGCCGAAGCCTGGGACGCCGCTTCCTACGCCAACGCGGCCGCCGCGATCAGGCGGGCTCTGGGCCAGGAGTACCTCACCGGATCCCAGCGGGAGCGCGCAGACGTCAGTCTGATGAGTATCCACCGCTCCAAAGGCAAGGAATTCGACGGTGTCGTCATCGTCGAAGGCACCTACAGTTCCAGGCTCCTCGACTCGGCCTGGGACGACAAGCGCGCGGACGAAGCGCGACGGCTGCTGCGGGTCGCAATCACCCGGGCCCGCCGCACTGTGGTCCTCGTCCGCCCGGCCGACGCCATCCCGCTCACCCCTCCGGTGCGGGACGGCGGCTGACCACTGCTCCGGCGTACTGCAGGAGCCTCGGCTCTTGCCTGTTCGCGAGGCAACGAGCGCTGTACACCGGCCGAAAGCTCCCCCGACCCAACTCATCTTGAGTGAGGTTGGCGGGATGACAAGTAGGCAGCCTCACCCCTGCAGCAGACCCGTCCGGCTGGAGAAGGTGACGAGGCGTGGGTCCTCACTGGCCTCGCCCTTTGCCCTGGCACGGGCAGGACACCACGGCCGGAGCCCGCTGCGGTGGGGCTCCGGCCCTGGGTGTGCCCGTGGGGTGTTTCAGACCTGGTTGTTCCGCCTGAGTTCCACCAGCTGGCGGTCGGCGGCGGCTACCTCCTCACGGGTGAGGACCGGCGGGACCCATTGCCGAGCCGCGCCATGGGAGAGGAACTCCTCCGGCAGTCCAATCCCGTAGTGCTCGACGTAGTCGGCTGCGTCGAGCCTCCAGAAGAACCGTCCGTCGCTCATGATGGCGGTGCCACCGGAGCGGGAGAATTTGTTACCCAGGACATCCTCCGAGAATCCCATCAGGGCGATGATGGGAGTGCCGGAGCGAAGATACTCGGCAATGTACGCCCGCTCCCCAACAGGAATCATATCTGTCCGTCGCCGGAGTTCCTCGGCGCCTTCCGCGAAGGCGGACTGACTTGCAATCCTGCCGAATATCCCCAAGGGGGCGATGTTCGTCATAGAGTTTTCCCTTCCGTCCGCATCCTATCTGTCACCGCGAACCCACCGGTCTCGGTGTGCCCAGGGGGCCGTCAGGCCACTCGCGCACAGTGCCCGTGGTGGGATCGACGTCCACCTGGTACTTGCTGGCGCCGGTGACTTTCACGCCCATGGCTTCCGCAAGTTCTTCGGCCGAGCCGCAGGCGGCGTGGCAGGAGACGATCTGAATGGGACCTCCCTTGTAAGCGGGATTCTCCCGGACGAGTTGGGCTATCTGTTCGGGGTGGGTAATGAGGCCGTCGACGCGGAAATTGCCCGCTTCGTCACCGTGCACAATCACGTCGTGACCGTTGGCTCCGGTCGACCGCATAAAGTTCTGAATCGTGTTGGCGTCGTCCCCAATGGCCGTCGCGGTCTCGCTGTACCGGACCTTGCTGCCAGCCCAGGTGAACGAGGCTCCGGCACCGGCACCGACGGTGAGACTGCCGCCGGAGGCTCCACCGGTCGCCATCTCCGCGATCTCGGCTGCACAAACTGGTGCTGTCGCCAGGCATCCCTCGCCGACAGCAATGGCAACCGGTGCGGCAACCACGGCCACCGCTACGACCGAAACGACCCCCAGGACGACCTTCTGCCAGGTGGCGAGCTTCCCCGCGTCCGGAATGTCGTTGGCGTTCGGATCGTAGTGCGGGTTTGTACCCATCATCCAGCAGGCGTTGCAGTAGCCGTCGTCCTTCTTAGGCTTCGGGTCTGGGCCCTTCTTGAAGACCACTGTCGCCGACTTGACGCCCCCGACCGTGTGGACGGTGACGGTCATGGTGCCGCTACCGGTTCCGCCACCTACCTTCTGATACTGGAACGACTGGCTATAGACCTGGGTGGAGACGTATGTCCATCCGCCCTTGCCGTTCGCCTCCAGGTGGTCGTAATCGGTTCCGCCCTTACCGTTACTGCATCCGTACTCGCAGGCCGTGACCGGTCGCAGGCCGGTGGGGTCGGACTTGGTGACGGGGGTGTTGTTGGCGTAGGCGTAGCCGTTCAGGGACTCGTGGTCGTCCGGGGCCAGGACCGGGTCGGTCGACAGGAAGCGGCCGGTGGTCGGGTCGTACTCGCGGGCGCCGACGTGGGTCAGGCCCGTCTCGACGTCGGCGGACTTGCCGAGGAAGCCCTTGTCGTCTGGCCAGGCCAATGGTGCTGTGCCGCGGGCCTCGCCGAACGGCTTGGTGTAGCGACGGGTCACCTTCTGGGTGACCGCGTCCACTGTCATCGACGCGGTGCCGTGGTGATCGTCAACCATCCACGACAGGCCGGCCTCCGTACGGACCGCGGTGGCGTCGCCCGCCTGGTAGTAGCGCTGGGCGGTGAACTTCTTAGCAGTTGTGTCGTAGTGGATTTCTTGACCGGCCAGGTAGAGGACTGTCTCCGCCGGGCCGCGGCGGATCAGCAGGTCCCCGTTTGCGTCGTACAGGTAGTCGGTGGTCTTGGTGCCTTCGGTGAGCTGGGTCAGCTCTCCTTCGATGTCCCAGTCCAGGATCTGCGCTGTGCCTGTCGGGTCGTACCTCTTGGTGGTGTTGCCCTGCTCGTCGTACTCGTACGACTTGGCCGCGGCGGTGCCGACAGTGACCGAGGTCATCGTGTGAGGCTGGCCGGCGCCGGAGGCATTGACGATGGGGTAGCCGTAGGCCGTGGTGGTGTTACCGGCGGTCTTGTGCTCGATCTGCGTGTCGCGCAGGCCGCCGGGCTTGTAGGTCCAGCTGGTCCAGTACGGGGCCGGGCCGCCGAGCGCGGATGCCGAGCGGGCGGTGGCGCAGTCGTTGGACGACGGGGTCCATGCTTCGGTGAGGCGGCGGTAGCCGTCGTAGGCGAAGCACTGGGTGTCCTTGCCGTTCGCCTGGTCGGTGACCGACTTGACGTTGCCGGTGGCGTCGTAGGCGTAGTCGACGTCGCTGGTGTACCCGGTGTTGGTCTGGTCGACGGTGTGGGTGTTGGACAGGCGGCGGGTGCCGTCCTCGTACTGGTTGAGGATCTGGAGCTGCTTCGCTCCGGTGGAGGTGCCCAGACGGGTCTCCTGGATCTCGCCGTACGGCGAGTAGCCGATGTTCTGGACGTAGTCGGTCATGCCGTCGGTGCCGGTGAGCATGCCGAGGCCGTTGTAGCTGTTGGTGACGGTCTCGGCGGGCAGGCCTGCCACTGCGGGCATCGAGGTGGACTGGACCGTGCCGTCAACGTTGTAGGTGGTGGAGGTGGTGAAGGTCGGCGACGCGCCGGCGGCGGTGAGGGCGGTGGCCAGGGGGTCGCTGGCGGCGATGACGGTCTTGGTGCCCTTGGGGCGGCCGAGTGCGTCGTAACCGGTGACGACCTGGGAGTAGATCTTGCCGGTGGTGCCGCCGACGTAGCGGATCGCGGCGGTCGGCTGTCCCTTGGCGAGCGTGTCGTAGGTGAACTTCGTCAGCTGGTGCGTGGTGTCCTTGGTCCCGTCCCAGGTGCCGGTCTTGCGTCCGAGTTCGTCGTAGTCGGTGATCAGGGTCCGGGAGACGCCCTTGAAGGTGGAGGTGACCGTAAGTGGCTGGTCGGCGTCGTTGTAGACGGTGTCGAACTGGCCCTTGTCCGGGTCGGTGGAAGTGGTCTTGCGGCCGCGCAAGTCGTAGCCGTACGTCCACACGGCTCCGTCTGGGCCTGTCAGCTTCTTGAGCTGGCCGCCGGCGGTGTACTCGTACAGGGTGCGCGTGTAGTCGCTGCCTGTGGGGGCGGGGCCGCCGTACTCGCGGCGCTCGGTGACCCGTCCGCGGGCGTCGGTGATTGTCAGGGTGCCGGTGCCGCCTGCGGCGGCGGTGACGGCGGTGCGGTCGCCTTGGTCGTCGGTCTTGGTGCGCCACTTCTCCTGGTCGTAGACCCGGAAGATTGATTCGGTGGCGCGTCCGGCGGCGTCGTAGACCGTCTCGGTGGAGGCGGGGACGGAGCCGGGGAAGGTGTTGGCCAGGGTGCCTGACGGTGCGTTGTTGTCGTGGACCTGGGCGTTGGACATGTAGGCCAGGCCGCGGTCGTCGTAGAGGGTCTCGGAGATCACCCGGCCGCCGTCCGGCGCGGGAGCCTGCTTCTGGCGGGACCGCAGCAGGCCGTCGAAGATCTCGTAGGAGCTGTTGTAGGTCTTGCCGTCGGCCTTGAGGGCGTCGGTGCGGACCCAGGTCTCCTTGTCGTTGTTGATGCTGTACGCGTAGGCGATGCTCTCTGCGTCACCCAGCGCGCGCGAACGGTCCGGCTTCCAGACCGACTTGAGACGGCCGAGCGCGTCGAAGGCCCATTCGGTGACGTTGCCGTTGGGGTCGGTGGTCTTGGTGGCGGTGCCCCAGGCCGGGTCCACCACGCTGGTGGAGGCAAAGAGCTTGGGGTCCGTTGTGGTCTTGGACGTCAGCGGGCCGTAGCCGGTGTCGTCGGGGGCGTAGGTGGTCCTGACCGTCTGGTTGACGGCGTTGGTCGCGGTGACCGGTCGGCCCAGCTTGTCGTATGTGGAGGCGGAGACCTGCTGGTAGACGGGCTTCTTGTCGACGCTGCCGTAGCTGGCGACCCGGTAGGAGGCGGTGATCTCGCCCTTGGTCGGCGCCGCCCCGACGGCCTGGCTGTCGTAGGCCGTGGTGGTGTCAGAGATGACGTCGTCGGGGACGGTCGGCGTGGTCGCGCAGGGAACCGAGTAGGTCTCGGTACGCGAGACCGTGTTCACCAGCCAGGCCGTGGTGTTGCGGGCGTAGCTGGTCTTCACGCACGTCTCGTCGCCGCTCTTGCCGGCGTCGCCGCTGTCCTCCACGGTCATCGGCATGCCGTACGTGGGGTCGTACGTGGTCTTCTGGGTGGTCGTGCGGGTGCCGGTGGAGGTTTTGGTGCGGGTTACGGTCTCGCCGGCCTGGACGATCCAGGAGTCGGTGGTGCCCCAGGTGTAGGTGTGACTGCCGGTCTTGTGGGACCAGGGGGTGTTGATGGTGCCGCTGAGTTCGTCGGTGCCGTTGTAGATGATGGTCTCGCGGACGAAGCCGGCGTACTGGCGGGCGTCGTCGATCGCGGTGTCGGTGGAGTCGGTGACCTTCTCGACCCGGGCGGTGCCGTCGAGTTCCTTTTCTCCGTTCAGTCCGCGCATGTAGAGGGTGGACTTCTTCGAACGCGGGCCTTCGGAGTCGCCGGAGGTTTCGACGACCTTGCCGTAGCCGCGCCACTGTGACCAGGTGCGGTTGGAGGCTTTGGTCAGGCCCTCGTCGTCGGCGTAGCCCCAGCCGGCGCCGCCCTGGTAGTCGTAGTACTTCTCGCCGGTGTCGCCGTGGCCGTAGGGGTCGTCCTGGAAGACGGATGTGACGACGTACTTGTGGAACCAGTCGGTGACCGGGGTTGCTCCGGACTGGGACCATTTGACCGGGTAGCAGCGGCGGGTGTTCTTGTCTATGTCCGCGGGCATGCTGGTGCCCCAGATGCAGTCCGGGTCGGAGTAGTTGACGGTGAGGGTCGATCCGGTCTCGGACTTGATCGTGCGTACCCGCCACTTGATGTAGCGCAGGGTGTCGGGGCCGCTGCCCTCGACGTGGTTGGACATTTGGATGCCGCCGAAGACGACCGGTGGCATGGCGGCCGTGGTGGAGTTGGCCTTGCCGGTGTTCTGGATGGACTTCAGCCACAGGCTCGGCGAGGAGGCGTCACCGGTGTCGGGGAAGTCCTGGTCCAGGTGCCAGGTGTCCACGTCCCGCTGGGTGGTGCCGGTGCCGGTCCACACCGAGGTGGTGATGTCGGTGAGGCGCTTGCGGGTGAAGAAGGCCGGGCCGATCTGGGTGGTGCACTTCGTGCTGGCCGCGCAGATCATGTCGTAGGGCACGTCGGGCCAGTTGGCTTTGGTGTCCTTGGTCAGGCTGGTGCACGAGGTCAGGCAGCGCTCGGCATAGGTGAAGCGGACCTGCTGGGCTGCGGGCTTGCTGTAGATCAGGTCATTGCGCTGGCCGTAGTCGATGCGGTTGAGGTAGCCGCCGCGGGTGTAGGCGGTGCCGTTGACCGTGGTGTCGGCGTTCTTGGAGTAGTAGTTCGTCTCTTTCGTGTACCAGTACGAGGACACGTTGTCGTGGGGGTCGACGACGTAGTCCAGGTTCCAGCGCCAGGCCTGGTTGCAGGAGGAGTCGGCGAAGCCGGTGGACTTGTAGCAGGGCTCGCCCGGGTTGTTGCCGAAGACCGGGACGGTCCATACGGAGTTGGTGACCGGGTCGTCGTCGGCTGTGTCGGTGGTGCCCTTGTCGCTCCAGCCGGGCAGCCGCTGCTTGCCGAAGAAGTACTGGATGCCGGAGGCGTCCGTGACCTTCCAGTACTCGGTGTTGTCGTCGCCGTTGCCGGTGGCCCCGGTCAGGTGCTCGACGAGGGTGCCGTCCTCGTTCTTCGTCTTCCAACTGCCACCGGACGCCTGGGAGATGGCAGCAGTGTCACAGGCCGCCTTGTCGGCACAGGTGTTGACCAGTTCGACGGCCTTGCCGTTGAGGACGAGCGTGGCGTTGGCGTACTTCCAGCACAGGTCGCCCTTGCCGGTCTGGCCGTCGTCCTTGCAGGAGGCGTACTTGCGCTCGATGTAGGACTCGGTGAGGGAGAATCCTTCGCCGATGACCGAGGTCTGGCTGTTCTCACCGGCCGTACGGCCGTCCACGGAGCCCGAGTTGTAGGAGATGGACAGGTTCGGGGCCGGGCCGGCCGTGGCCGGGGGGACCCGCAGCGGGTAGTTCCAGGTGAAGTCACCCGTGCTGCCGCCGGCCTCCCAGGTCGCGGTCGGGGACAGGGAGGTGGCGCCGTAGTCGCCGCCTCCGCCCGAGCTGTCGGCCGCTGCCGCGAGCAGCATCGGGGTGCCGGCCTTCAGGGTGCTGGCGGAGACGGTGCCCGTCAGGGTCTGTGCCTGCGCGTCGTTGTCCGCGCCGGATATCGGCTTCTGGGTACGGCAGGACTTCTTCTCTGGGGTGGTCAGCGCACACGCTGGCAGTGTCACCAGGTGCAGCCGGGGGCCGAAGTTGCCGCCGTAGACGTCGGAGAAGGAGGAGTAGTCCAGGAAGACACGGAGGTTGTCGGTGTCACGGGACTGTTTTTTGGCTGCGGCGCCCGCCGGGTCGACGGTGAGCAGGACACCGTTGACGCCGGCCTTCTTCGCCGCTGACTGGGGGTGGACGCGGAGCGCCACCTTCTCAGCGGGGCCGGTGGCCTTCCCGCCGGATCTGGCCTTCGCCCTGGCCCTAGCGGCGGGCGTCTGGGCCAGCTTTACGTCGAGTCCACCGACGGCGACCGAGGTCCTGCCCGTCGCCGGGACGTCGGCGGTGGCTCTTCCGGCTTTCGGCCACGCGGCCTTCTTCAGCCGTTCACGCGTCTTGCGGGCAGCTGGGGCGGCCTTGTCCTTCGGTGCCTTGGATATGCCGGGTCTGAGCACGCCCACCTTGTCGGTCTTCGCGTCGGGCTGGGCCTCCAGCGGCTTGCGGGCCGTCGAAGGCTGGGCCTGTGCAGCGAAGTCGTAGCCCGAGGGGACGGCGACCTGTGGCAGGACAGCGAGGGAAAGTACCAGCGCGCCACGGCCGAGCCAGCGGCGTACGACAGCTCCTGGCAAGAGTGGACGCAAGGGTGATGAGGACAATGATTTCCCTGTTTCCTGGATAGAGGCAGAGTCGTTCGGGGGACGGCTGGTCCCCCGAGGACGCCGGGTAGCGACAGCGCGTCGGTGAACGTGCGCAGTGGTGTGAGCGGAACAGCGCATGGTGGGGCAAGGACGGCCGCAAAGGCCCGCCCTTGCCCCCGGTTGTTACCGCTGTTCGGTGTTGCGCCGGTTGGCGATCGTGTCGGTGGAGGTGGCGCCGGCCCAGACGCGGACACTGTCGATCGATCCGGGGAAGTAGCGCGCGGCGGCGCCGTTGATCTTCGCCCGTCCGATCTCGAACGCCCCGGAGCCTTGCCACGGGGCCGAGAACGGGATGCCGTCCTCGTCACCCATCAGCGCGCTGTCGACGTAGAGCTTGAGGCCGCCGAGCTTGGAGGTGTCGTCGGGGTCGGCCGCCGCCTGGGCGTCGAAGACGACCGTCAGCATGACGGGGACGCCCAACGCGGCAGTGTTGAACGCGGTGGACTCGCTCTTCGTCCAGGCCGCACCGGTGCCGTCCTTGTCGGGACGGCCGAACGTCCACCGGCCCTGGGCGCTGCCGGCCGGCTGCTCGTACCAGACACCCCAGGACGACTGGCTGGTACCCGACTGACCGAACACCTGCACCGCGTACGACTTGCTGGTGTCGGCGAGCTTCGCGGGGTCCAGCGTGACCCAGGCGGTCGCGGTGAACGAACCGGAGTCGTCGACGACCGGACCGGTCGCAGTGGCGTAGGCGCTGGTGCCGTTCAGGATCATCGTCTGCGTGGTGGTCACCTCTTCGCCGATGTCCGGGTCGCCCGTGGTGATCTGGGTGAGCGCGGCCCCGTTGAGGGTGAGGTTACGGCCGAAGCCACTGGTGTCCTTGACCGTGGTGCCTGTCGCGTTCGCCATGTCCGAGGCGTCCCACTTGGCAACGAGCGCGGGAACCGGGTCGCCGGCGGTGCCGTCGCTGATGTCCTCGTCCTCCAGCCAGGCCTCGTGGGCGACCTCGGTGTCCGCGAGCGCGCGGGACCAGACCTTCACCTCGTCAATGGTCCCGGAGAAGTACTCCTTGCCGGTGGCGGCGTGCCACAGCCGCCCGACCTGGAGGGCGCCGGACGCCTTCCAAGGAGTGACCGGGAACGGCACCGGCGTGGTCTGCGGGACGCCGTTGACGTAGAGCTGGATGGTGTTCGCCGCCGCGTCGAAGACACCCGTCAGGTGCGTCCAGGCGTTGAGGACCGGCGGCTTGGTGCCCACCGAGCGGGTGATCGCCGGATCGGTGACGTCCGTCTGGTGCCGGTTGAAGATCCAGGCGTTGTAGGCGGTCGAGTAGTACAGCTGGAACCCGGAGGCGTTCGTGCCGGCCTGGGACAGGACGGTGTAGTTGACGTCCTTCTTCGTCAGCCGTGCCCAGGCCGAAACGGTGAAGGACTTGGTGGTGTCCAGCACCGCGCCGGAGGTGGCCAGGTAGGCGCTCGTGCCGTTGAACTTCGCCGCTCCGGTACCGCTGCGCGCCAGGGTGTCCCACGTGCCGCCCGAACTGGTCAGCGGGTGCTGAGTGGCTTCCGTGGTGTCGGTGAGGGCGTTGTCCAAGTGCCAGATTCCGGCGGGCTTTTCGGCCCCCTTCACCAGGAAGCTGTAGTAGCCGGTCTGGGAGCTGTGCTTCGCCGCGTCGTAGGCGAAGACCTGGAGGGTGTTCTCACCGGCCTGGTTCGGCGGGATCGACTGGGTGGTGGATCCGCCCTTGGCGACGGGAATCGGATCGGAGAGTTTGCCGCTGTTCAGCTTCCACTGGTAGCTGACAACGTCCGACTGGACCCCGGCCGCGACCGGGTCGCTGTCCCCGGGGCTGAAGGTGAACGAGCCGGGTGTGCCCACGCCGCCTGCGGCGGGGTCGGTCTCGGCCGGCTTGTAGTCGGCGCTCGTGACCACCGGCGGCGGCGGTGAATCGGTGTCGACCCGGAAGTAGCACCAGGAAGACCAGGACGAGTCCAGGACGCCCGTGTCACCCCGGTCCGTCTTGTAGTACGCCTGCGTCTTGGCCCGCATCCGGTAGTCCGCCTGCGGCGTCAGCGCACTGGTGGTCGCGTCGCGCGCCGCGTTGTCAGCCACCCACGCAGTGTCCGGGGAGGCCGCGTACCAGGTACGGGAGGAGCCGTCGGCCTTCCACACCTCGAACAGGGCACGCAACTGAGCGCCGGAGCCGTCGGCGGACTGCACCGTGGCCAGCATCTTCGGCTTGGTGGTGCCGGTGACGAAGGAAGAGGCGGAGGCGTTGCAGACCCGCCCCGCGTTGCCCTGCTGCACGCCGTACGAGGTCGGCTTGTCCGGGTAGGACACGTACGTCACCGACAGCTTCGCGTCATTGCGGAACCGCGCCCAGGAGGCCGCGTCGGACTCGTCGTGCGCGGTCAGCGAGAACGTGATCTGCGGATCCTTGTTCGCGGCGGCCGAGGCGAGGGTGGGGGTCAGGTTCTCGTTGGTCTCCTCGCCCACGTTGTCGCTGAAGCGCACCCAGTTCGCCGGCTGCGACGGGCTGCACAGGGAGCCCCGCCCGTAGGCCACGTTCCGGTCGCCCATCAGGTCGTCCGCGGTGGGACGGCTGGACCAGGTGGTGCTGGAGGAGATGGTCTTGGTGACATGGCTCAGGTCGTACCAGTGCGGATCACAGGTGAACGTCCAGGCCTGGTACACCTCCAGCGTCGCGTCCAGGATCTTCTTGCCGTAAATCGAGGACAGCGGGTACTCGAAGTACATGCGCTGGGTGTACGGGGTGTTCGAGCAGAGGTAACCGGCGTAGTTGGAGCAGCGCCCCACGCCCTTGTCCCCGTCGAACTTCCAGTACTTGGTGCCGTTGGAGGCCAGCGCCGTCCAGTCCCCCAGGACGACGCCCTTGGTCGGCGGGTCGATGTAGAGCGGGAAGACCGTGTCCGCGCCGTGGAGCAGGGCCGGGTCGGGCGTGATCTCCAGAGTGGAGCCGGCCAGTTTGAGGGGGAGTTCACTCGACGCGTCGCCGCTGCCGGGTCCTTCGGTGGGGGCGGGCTCACCCTTGGCGGCGGCCAGCGGGCCCGTGTCCTCGGCCCCGGAGGTCTCGGAAGCGGTCCGCATCAGCTGGGTGCCGACACCGGACGGGTCGGCCGGGGTGTCTCCCGCTGAGTCCCACATCCGCCCCGCCGGGCTCTCAAAGACCGGTGTGCCCTCGGCATCATGGGCGACGAAGCCGCCGTCGGCGGTGGGTGCGATGTCCAGTCCGTCACCGGAGACCGTCATCCTGATCGTCGCCAGTGCCGGGTTCTTGGCCGCCTCCGCGGTCTTGACCACGAGTACCGAGGTGTAGCCGGTGCTCAGCGCGGTCAGCTGCAGATCGACGTCGGGCAGCACTCCGGGGTAGGTGGCGGTGGCGCCGTCGAGTCGGGGCTCGGGGAGCGCGGTGGGCCAGCCGAGCTTCAGCTCGTGCCCGTCGTCCTTCAGCGTGATCAGCTTGTCGCTGCTGCCGCCGCCCGAGAAGATGAGGTCGGTGGTCGTGTTCTTCGCCCGCACCGAGCCGTCGGCGTCGCGGGTGAGGGTGGTGTCGATGGGGGCCCAGGCGCCGTCATCCTCGCGGGCACGGACCGGAGCGGCGTTCATCTCCTGAGTGAAAGTGCCGTCGGGATTGGCGAACACCTGGGACGACTCGGTGGTCGCCGCGTCAACGGCCACGCGCTCGCCGGTCTTCGCCGCGAGAGCGCTCGCCTTCGACTCCGGAGTAGGGTCGGCGGCTGCCACAGTCGCCCCGTCATCGGCGAGCGCCTGCGTCGCGCCCGCGACCCCGGCCGCTGGGACCATACCCCCCAGGAGCGCGACAATTACCGCCCCGCTTCGCATCACCTGGCGCCAGCCATGCCGCCGTTGTCGCGTGAACACGACCCCACCCCGTCCTTAATTTTTTCTTACCAAGAGCTGTGAGGATCATGTGTGGATCTTGAGCGATGGTCAACGGTGTCATCCATCACGTTGATCTTCTTTCATCATGGCGGTAGAGAACATCGCCCAGACTCTTTGACCTGATGAGGCGTCAGCTACGTGTAGCCGCAGGTGGGGCTTGCTACTCAGGGGAAGTGTCCGCCCTGAAGTCCCGAGAGGCCTCCGGGTAGCCTGCTGGCGGGGCTGGGCAGGACGCTCCCGAGGCGCGCCAGACACCTCACGCCGGTACAGCGCAGCCCGTCCCAGAAACGGGCTCTCATGAACCACCACGGTTCATGACTGAATGTCTGCGAGCTAGGCGACTGGCGCAGGTCCAGGTAACAGCGCAGCCCTACACCCGGTTGACCGGGATCCCGCGTGACACAACCTGCGGTCGCCGTCGCCCACCGCGCGGCGAGAGCATCCTGGAGAGCGAGCGCGGTCGCAGCGTCGGCGACCACGACATCGACGACCACGCTGGCCCGCCGCTACGGGGGAAAGCGACGGGCCAGTACAGCTAACCCTGCCACAGCAGGAAGCTCGTCGTACGGCGCGACGGCGTAGCGCCTGGGGCCTGCGTGGTTCAGCGGGTGGCGGTCTCTTTGCGGCACGGGCCCGCGCGGACCGGGGAGTCGAGGACCGTCTCTCCTGATGATGTGACTAGTTCGCCGTGCGGGTGAACCCACATCCGACCAGCCGACACTGACCCGTCGGGGCCGCTACGAAGATCACAGCCCTGTTCGTGATCTTCGGAACGGAGACCCGTCCGTGCGCCTTGCCCGTACCCGACGCACCCTGATCGCCGCGCTGTTCGCCCCGCTCGCCCTGCTCACCCCCACCACCGCCCACGCCACCACTACGGCCGCTGGGCATCTGCCCGTACGCCACGCGCCGGGCGAGACGATCACCCTGCCGGTCCGCGACGCGCTGGCCGCGCTGCCCGTCGCCGACGAAAGCCGCGCCGGCTACTCCCGGGACAAGTTCCGCCACTGGACCGACGCCGACAAGAACGGCTGCAACACCCGCGCCGAGGTCCTCCTCGAGGAAGCCGTCACCGCCCCCGAGGTCGGCGCGAAATGCGCGCTGACCGGGGGCAGTTGGTATTCGCCCTATGACGACCGCTACCTCGACAGCGCCAGCAAACTGGACGTCGACCACCTGGTCCCGCTCGCCGAGGCCTGGGACTCCGGAGCCTCCGCCTGGACCGCCAAACAACGCGAGGCCTACGCCAACGACCTCGACGACCCCCGCGCACTCATCGCGGTCTCCGCGGCCTCCAACCGGTCGAAAGCCGACAGGGACCCCACCGAGTGGCTCCCGCCGTACGCCGGCTACTGGTGCACCTACGTCACCGACTGGGTCGCCGACAAAACCCGCTACCAGCTGACCATCGACCCCGCCGAGCAGACCGCGCTCACCGCACGCCTCGCCGCCTGCCCCGACCAGCCCATCACCGTCACCCTCGCCCACTAGACACACGTCCGGGCCCGCCACTACGGGGGAAAGCGGCGGGCCCGGACTTCTGCCACGCTCTCACACCAGCGCCGCCGGTGCACGGCCTTCGCGTCCCGCGGCCCGGCGGCCGCAGGCGGCCCACTGGCCGCCCGGTCAGCTGAGGCCGAGGCGGCTGAGCGCGGTCGTCCAGTCGGTGACGATGGCCTGCTGCGCGGCGGCGAGGGTGACCTTGCCGGAGCAGACCGCGGTGTGCAGCTTCGTCTCCACCGGGTCCTTGAGGTTGTTCACCCCGGAGCCCTTCTTGTGGCCGGGGTCGGTCGGCTCCACCCACAGATTGCGGTAGTCATTGGGGTCGCCGCCGAGCTGAAGGCTGATCAAGTGGTCGTACTCGGCATCCCGCATGCTCCCTGTGAACCCGTAGGAGGCCGCGTTCAGCTTCTTCTCCTTGCCCGTCACGTAGGTAGAAGGGCGCACCCCGGAGGTGTAGCCGCCCTTGCGGCAGATCGTCGACGCCAGGTTCGCCTGGGTGACGGCCGGGGAGATCGCGCCCGGGGTGCACGCCGGGTCCTCCAGAGGTTCGCCCTTCTCGTACCGGTAGTGGCACGACCCCGCTGTCGGCTGCTGCTGGACCTCGTACTTCTTCTGCGGACCGGCCCCCACCGCGATCGCCCGGCCCGCTCCCTTCGCCCCCGACGCCGCCCCCGAGGCCGCCCCAGGCGCGCTCGTGGTCCCGGACGGCGACGAGCCGCCCAGCGAGGCGGACTTGCAGCCCGCGAGCAGCAGGCAGGACAGCACCACGGTCATCGTGGCGCGGCGGGTGAATGACATGACAGCCCCTCATGGTCTGGCGACGGCTGCCCAGATGCTGCCCTACCCAGCCGGCGCCGTAGCGCGCGGGGTGGGGCGCGCGGACGCATACCCGGCGTACACCCGCCCGAAGAGCTCAGGTGCCTCCGGCTCCTCCCACGACGGAACCGGTCTCGGCCTGCCCATCGTCCGCCACCTCGTTGACGCCTCCGGCGGCACCATCACCTCAACCCAGCCCCCGGCACCGGCCTGGACGTCGCCGTGCGGCTCGGAACACCTCGACCAGCGCCGGTGCCGGCGAGAACGCGACGACCGGCCCGGTCGTGAACTCGACGCTTGGTGCCGGGACATCCAGTACGTTCGGCCTGAATGTCCCGGTGGTTGGCAGGGTCAGCCGATGCCGGTGACCTGCAGGGCCGTGGTCCAGTTGGTTTTGATGGCGCTGCGGGCGGCGGACAGGGTGATGGTGCCGGCGCAGACGGCGTTCTTCAGCTTCGTCTCCACTCCGTCCTTGGTGGTGGCGGTCTTCGTGCCGGAATACGGCTCGGGCCACAGGTTGCCGGTGCTGCGGGGCGAGCCGCCGAGTTCGAGGGGGACGAGGTGGTCCTCCTCGTAGTCGGCCATGTTGGTGTCGGAGTAGCCGTAGTCGATGATGCCCTGGGCCTTGAGGGGGTTGGTGTAGGACGTCGGGGGGCGGACGGTGGCGGTCCAGCCGGACACGCATATCGTGCTGTGAATGTTCGACTGCGTGACATCCGAGTTGTAGGCGCCCGGCGTACACGAGGAGTCGGGCAGCGGCAGGTAGGCGTGGGAGCAGGTCGACGCCTGGGCAGTGCCGGCCGAAACGGCGATCATGCCCGCGGCCGCCAGGGCCAGAGCACAGGTAGTAGCGGTGAAGCGACGCATAGGGGATCTCCCGCAGGATCGGCCCGGACAGTGGGGTGCCGGGCGGCTGACGGCATGACACCACCACCCAGGTCTATGCGAGTAGAGCCGCGGGATGAACAAGAAGCGACCTGCGCAATCCTTACCTCACCCTGACCAAGCCTTTCCCAAGCTCCCCGTTTCGCCGCAGACTCGGGCCGCTTCCCGCCTGGATCAACACCCGCGACCCGGCACGAGCGCGTACAGCACCCCGAGCAACCCATCGGCCAATCGACGGGGCTGGCGTTCGTGTTCACGCTGCCGAGACTCGCGGCCAGGGTTCTCGTCCGGCATCTATCCAGGCGTCCGGTGCTCCCGTCCCGCTGTCCGGCGCCGTCCGCCCGTGCGTCCGCTGAACAGACCTCTGGCCCGTCACCACAGCAGAAGCGTGGGTGAGGGGCCAGACAGAGGAAGCTGATGCGCGGCGGCACCGCGGCGGTACAGCCGAAGAAGCGCACCGCCGGTTGGGTGCCGGCGGCCGGACCGGGGACCCCGTCCGCTGGCACCCAGCTCACGGTCAGCCGCGGCGGTCGCCACCGTTGCGCTGGTCGCCGCCTCGGTGGTCACGGTCGTCGCCGCGGTAACCCCAGGACGCTTCGTCGATGAACCGTCCGTGGTCGTTGCGCAGGGTCGCGGTGTCCCGGTCGTTGTTCCACACGTAGGCACGGCGGTCCTGGTAGACGTCGCCGTAGCGGTCGCGGCCCTCACCGGTGTGGACCCGGACCGTGGAGCGGCCGTCCAGGCGGAAGTGGCGGAAGGTGTAGGTGTGGCCGGCCTCGTCCGAGAGGGTCCAGCCGTCCAGGTTCACCGCCCGGCGAGTGGTGTTGGTGACGTCCACCCACTCCTTGTTGAGCGACCAGTTGGAGCGGTCGTCCCGGCCCGGGGAGTCGTACTGCACGTCACTGATCACCACCGCCCGGTCGTGCGGGCGGGCGGCGGGCTGGCCGGCGGCCGCGGCAGGCAGGGCGAGCGCGCCCACAGCAGCGGCGGCCACGGCAGCAGCAGCGGTCAGACGGCGGGCGGTCACAGAAACGGACACGAGGTCCCCCTTCTCGGGGCCGGACACCACCGGCACCTGCAGCATGAAAGCCGCAGGCCAGCCGGGGTGCGTTGTGCGGGTCGGCGGCCAGGTCGGCCGCGCACCCACACCTTGCCCACGATGCGGAGACGATGTGCCGGACACGCGAAGGTCGTAACGGATCCTGCATATTCCTATGACTCTCATCTGCAACATCCATGTATGCGTCGAATGCACAAGGTTGACGGAAGATCACCCGGAGATCCCGGTGAGCAGCGGGATCGCTGGGACGGACCGCTACCTCAACTCCTCCTCCAGGGCGGGGCCGTCACCTGAAAGTGTGTAACAGCCGCTGAACTCATGTCCTCTCCAGGCAGCGCGCCGGCACCTGCCCTCCGGGCACGATCCGCCACAGGCTCCCGCCGCCGCACTCGCGGTACTGCGACCACCCGTCCCTGCCCACCGCGACCACACACGACGGCACCCGCTCACCCCGGCGCAGGTACCGCACGACCGGCGAACGCGTCGTCGCAACCGACCCTTCGTTCCACGCCGGCTTGCGCACGGGAACGCGCTGGACGGCCTTCCAGGTCGACGTGCACGGCGCGGATACGGCCGCCGTGGCCGGCGGAGTAGCCGACAGGGCGGTCGCAAGGACGGCGGCGACGGCGGCCGCCGTGGTGAGCAGACGTCGGGTCAGGTGCATACGCGATCAATTCCCGCCCCGGGCAGACCGGCCACGGCCGCCCGTCGTAGATCACCCACAGGAGCCGGCCGGGTAGCTTGTCTGCCCGGCACCGCGCGCGGCACCTGCCGTCGCGCGCAACGGGGACACCTGCGCGGCCACCCCTCGCCCGCCGACCGGGGCCTGTCCCACCCACCCACTTCTCTTTTCTTCCTGCTGTGGGGCGTGGACTCGGGGGCGTAGAGGGGATGTCGGCCTCCCGACCACGGCGAGGTCAGCGTGGCGACCTGCGGGTTCCCGAACGGACGCAGCAGAGGGTGCGTCCGGTTGTCGGACGGGTTTTCGGCGGGGATGTGGGCCTGGTCCACGGCGGTGTTGTCGCTTCGTGACCGTGGTCGGGCCTTCACGGTCGGGGTTCTAGTCGGGGCCGGCTGCTGCTGTGTCCGGTACGCGCGGTGCCGGGCAGGCCGGTACCGAGGTCGGGAACCAGGCCCGGCTTCGACCGGCCTGCGGCAGGGTGATGCGGTCGCCCCTCACCGCGCAGTCTGGCCAGCCGCCGCCGGGTCTGCTCGATCCGCACCTCGGGGGCGATCACCCGGTGCATCTGCTCGGTGGTGGCCATCCGGTACTGCGTCAGCACGCCCAGCGCCATCCGGTCGCCGCTGCCCGTGTCCACGCCGATCATCACAGATCCGCTCGATTCCCGTCCGGTGCCCACCGGTGCCGACAACCGGATCAGCGCCCCGCGCGCCGGGGCCGGGCTGCTGGCCCGCTTTCCGTACGACGTCCCCGTGCTCGTGGCGCCGCTGGCCGACCCGCTCCAGCACGGCCCCTCCGCACCCGTGTGGCGCCCCGTCCACGACCCCGACCAGAGAGCCCCCTGGACCGGCTCCGGGTACCGGCAGACATGAAGCGTGGCCGCGGAAGCGAAGCGTCGGCTGTGCGCTGGCCAGGTCGCGCGCTTGTCGCTCAGGTGACATGGTCCCGCCCGATATCTCCAATTCCAGCACGGATAGTTCATCAGTACCGCATCATCGGAAGACGGCGGATGCCGGGCTGGGCGCGGGCCCCATCGGCGACGGATGGGGGAACGTCCCGCAGTGGTCCGGCGCGGCCGCCATGGGCGTTGCCGACGGCTGCAACACATAGGGGGTTCTCATCATGAGCGACGACGACCGGCGACAGAGTCCTCCCGCCAACAACGGTCTCGTGGTCAACGGCGGCACGCACCAGGTGGCCAACATCCCGGCTGGCGGTGCCCCCGCCCCAACCTTCTCCAGCCCGATGTCCTCCCGGCCGCGCGACGACAGCCCTGCCGCCAGGACGGCCCAACTGCTCGCGCTGGTCGAACGGTTGCTGGAGGAGTACCAGGCAGCACTTCCCAACCCCGCCGCAAGCATCGGCGTTCTGCTCCATCTGCGCCTGGAAATCACCGAAGCCGCACCGCAGCTCACGGTGATCCATCTGCTGGAGCAGCTGTACGCGACCATCGAACCCGTGCCCCAACTTGCCATGGCGGTCACATGGCTTAGGCAGTCGGTAGTGGACCTTCTGCACCAAAGGGCCAGCGATTTCGAGTCACCTCGATCCTCGCTGACGCCGGGGTGGAGGCCATCAGCGGATTCTCGAGCCGGGGAGCGTCCGACGAGCAGGTCGCCCGAGCCGGAGGCATCCCCGCTTCCGGTCACGATCTACCTGTCAGACGAAGCGCCGCACCGCGAGGTCCAGGCCGCCGTGGAGGAACTCCTGGCGACCGCCGGACTGACCGTCCTCGATCGCGAGGATCCCGTCATCGGGTCCTGGTTCCGCCGTATGCGGGCCACCCTGTCACGCGCCTTATGGTCGCAAGCCGTTCGCGAAGGCGTCCTGACCGCTGCGCACATCGCTGACGCACGCCTGACTCAGGAGAAGGACGCAGCCATCACCGCGACCATGATGCAGAACGTTGGGCCGCTGCTGGCTTCCCTGCAGCCCACCAAGGACGCGGTGGTACGCATCGGGGCAGTACTGATTGTCAAAGTTGACTGGGAGGTCAGAGTCCTTCAGCTCACGGCGCCCCAACAGGCGATCCTGGACCACCAGCCGCAACTCGCTACGACACCGCGTGACGTGATCGGCGCCCTCGGTCTGCTCGCTGCGTCGGACGGCCGAACGGCACCGGAACCAGCGCCGCGGACAGCCGCAGATCGTTGAAGGGCGTTTCCTCGCGGGTGGTCAGGAGGCGCGCCGGGCCGCGCCGGCCGGGCCGATCGCGCCGGGCCCGAACTTGGCGCGGACCCGATCGGCCGCCTCCTCCATGACCAGCCGGGCCTCCCGTCGGGGATCGAGGCTGAGCTGCTCGGCAGCGGTATCGGCGGCGACCGCGTCGTCGCCTTTCAGCACGATCCCCCTCAGGCGCCCGCGCTGGAGACCTGCGGCGTCCATCAGCTGGTAGACCGCCATGCGCAGGTCGTCCTCGTGCGCGGACGGCTCCCGCAGACGGCGGCTCTTCTCCCACCGCGCGCCGCCGGCGAAGTGCAGGGTGAGCGTGACGGCCCGGGCGGCCTGGCCCCGGCCGCGCAGCGTGACACCGAGCCGTACGACCAGCTCCAGCAGCCGGGCCCGTACCTCTGCCCCATCCAGCAGGTCCCGCTCGAAACGGGCCCTGACGTTCGCGGACACCGGCAGGGCGGCGGGTGTGACGGGGCGGGGATCCCAGCCGCAGGCCCGCTCCGAGGCCATCCGCCCGGCACGTGCTCCCAGGATCTGCTGCACCGTCCCCGTCGGCAGCGCAGCCAGCCGCGCCACCGTGTCGATGCCGTACCGGCGCAGGACCGCCCCGTGCCGGGGTTCTCTGAACTACCGTCGATAGCACGTCAGTCAGTGCCTGCTGGTAAACGAGTGGCCTCTTCGTGGACAAGCCTCATAGCTTGTGCCCTCGTGACCGATGATCCGAAGATGCCCCCGAATTGCCGCGGCGTGCATATCCCGGTGCGCGGAGTCTGGCCGGGACTCAGACTGCAGGCATGGACGAGAACACCGGGCCCCCGGCCGTCACGCCGACAGAGCAGTCGAGTGAGTTACTGGGGCACCCGCCCGATGCCCGACTGCTGATCGTCAACTGCGATGACCTCGGGATGTATCCAGCGATCAACGCTGCGGTGATCGAGTCGCTCGAAGAGGGCATCGCCAGCTCGTGCAGCCTGATGGTCCTGCCTCCCGCGGCGAAGCAGGCCATGGATCTGCTCAGCCGACGGCCGCAGATCCCCTTCGGGATCCACCTCACCCTGGTGTCCGACTTCCCCAGCCTGCCGTGGGAGCCGCTGACCGCCCGGGAACGGGTTTCCTCGCTGCTCGACCCCGCCGGCGCGTTGTTTCCGCCGACACTCGCCGGACGGGCCTCCCTACTCCAGCAGGCTCGGCCCGATGAGGTCGAACTCGAATTCCGCGCCCAGATCAATGCTGTCGCCGACGCCGGGCTCGCGCCGACCCACCTGGACTTCCACTGCCTGGCCGACGGCGGCCGCGACGACATCCTCGGCCTGACGGTCGCGTTGGCCGCGGAGTACGGCCTCGCGGTCCGGGTCTGGCTCGAACCCGCGCGTCGGTCGACGCGGCAACGCGGCCTGCCGGTCACCGACAACGACTTCCTGGACAGCTTCTCCCTCGACATCGGGGGAAAGGCAGCCCGATACACTCAGTTGCTGCGTGACCTGCCCGCCGGGCTCAACGAATGGGCGGTGCATCCCAGCCTGGGCGATAAGGAGTCGCGATCCGTCGACGCTGGCTGGCTCGTGCGCCGGACGGACTACGAGTTCCTGACATCGCCGCAGGCCCGCGAGCTTCTCCAGCAGGAGGACATACACGTGATCGACTACCGGACGATCCAGCACGTCTGGTCCCATGGCACCAACCTGCGATGAGTGATCCGGCCCGCTGTCCTCTGGGCAGCGGGCCGTCAAGCGGGAAGCCGCAGCCGTCATCCGACCTTTGCGGGGCCCTCGGCTCGTGCCCGGGTGCAGGCGAGCCGGTAGGAGTCGACCGAGGGCCTTTCACCGGGAACACCCCAATGCTGTCCTGACAAGCCCCCTCACTGCCTTCAAAACTCGGTTCTGGCACAGATCTTGGGGAGCGGTCGCGGAGCGTGACTGGGGTGTTCGATTGCGAAGGCTCAGGTCGGCGTGAGACTGCGTACGCCCCGCCGCCCGACAGACAGGAGTGACGCTCCGTCAGGTCTGCGGAGTTCCCCACCGGAGCCTGCTGTGGCCGGTAACGGTGCTAGTCATGCAGGCCAACGCATCGTTCGGGGACTCGCTGGTGTTCGACGGAATCGACGACGTGGACGTCGAGGCGAACCGCATCAAGAAGATCAAGAGGCAGCTCTACGGACGAGCCGGATTCGAACTGCTCCGCAAGTTGATCCTGCTCCAGTGACACACCGAGCCCGCTCCGGGCCTGTGCCAGAGCCCGGAGACCTCGGCATAGCCACCTGGTACGTTCGGAGATTACGCATCTCGGTTAGCTTCCCGAGCTGCACGCTCCAGCCGGCTTCGGTAGTCCTCCCACCACGCCGAATCGCCCGGCGGCATGCTGGTGTTGCCCTCGTTCATCCCCACAGCGCCGTCGAGGAGTTCCCTGACAATGTCGGCGTGCCCGGCGTGTCGGTGCGTGTCTGCGATCACACGAACCACGGCATGGTGCAGCGTCACCTCGTCCCGGCCGCTCGGCCACCACGGCACCCTGCCGATAACGTCCAGCGCCAGCGCGTCGATCGTCGCATCCGCGTGCGCCCACACCCGGCGGTAGCGCGCGACGATGTGCTCGCGTGACTCGTCGGCGGTGGCCCACATGTGGGCATTGGGCTCGGTGCCCTCTCCGAACCAGGGCCCCGGTTCGCCGGACGGCCTGCCGAACGTGTCGCCCAGGTAGCCCATCTCGGCGCAGGTCACATGTTTGACCAGGCCCAGGAGGTTGGTGCCGGTCGGTGTCAGCGGGCGGCGTATGTCGTACTCCGAGAGCCCTTCGAGCTTCCACAGCAGGGCATCACGGGCGGACTGCAGGTAAAAGTGAAGGTCAGCCTTGGGATCCGATGCGGTCATAGGGTCAGTCTGCCGCTCGCGTGATCTCTGTCCACCGCCTTTTCCACCGCTCGCAGCCCACCAGATCATTCGACGCGGCAGGGCAGATCACTTGGGACAGGACCAAGGACTGACGGAGAGCGGACATTTCACGCTCCGCGACCGCTCCTCAAGATCTGTGCCAGAACCCACGACTCGTGAATAAAACCAACCCTTCTCAGCACTACGAGATGCGGCCCGCGATCTGTGGGAAGGCTGGCATCCCGAGATGAATCGCCGGGCTGCGGCGGGCGGCCTCGGCGTCGATCTGGGCGAGCTTGTCGCGGGCGCCGACCAGGCTGACCTGGAGGCCCTCGATCTCGCCGAGCCAGCCTTCGCGTTCGGCCTCGGCGATCCGGGCCTGTAGGTTGTCGCTGTACAAACCCCACCCCCGTCAGCGCCCGGTGCGCATCCTGCAGCAACCCCAACGCCCGCACGCCCGCCTCACCCTGGGCCACCAGAGCCCCGGCCAGCACCTCGTCAACCACCGGCAGCACGCTCGCGCCCGCCGGCGCCCCCGCCTCGTCGTTCACGGCAGCACCGTAGCCCGCCAGCCGCCGCCCTCGGCCGGCTATGGCCAATCCGCCATAACCACCTGTCTGCCTGCCGTGTCTCTGGGCGGGACTTTCGCATGTCCGTCTGAATCCGTCAGGACAGCGACGCTCTCCGTACAGCCGATCACCAGCGCCTGAATTCGTGCGTGGAAGTGTGTGAATTTGTGAACTCCATAGGGCGGTGCTTCACGTCCAAGCGCAGCGGACGACGCCGGTGGCGGCCAACTCCGCCCAAGGGGTGGCCGGTTCGCGCGCGGCAGCGTGCTGGCCCGTGTGGGCGGTGTCGAGGACGACGCGGGTGATGTCGATGAGGCCGGCGTCGAGGCGGTGCAGCACGGCTTCGTGGAGGCGGCCCCAGACGCCGGCTCTGGACCAGATCAGGAACCGGCGATGGGCGGTGGACTTCGATATCCCGAAGCAGGGCGGCAGTGCCCGCGAGGCACAGCCGCTGACCAGGACGTAGATGATGGCCGCGAACAGCGTCTCATCAGGCACGTTGGCAGTCCCGCCGCCCTGCGGCCGTGCTCGTTGCTCAGGAATCAGCGGCTCGGCGATCTCCCACAGGCCGTCCGGCACGATCCAGCTCCAGGTTCCCCGCCCCATACCGAGTCAACGTCCGCCTCACCACGTAGGACACGGTCTAAGAACTCCTAACGAAATGATCTTCGAGGTGGTTGGATCGCTCCGGGTGCGTTGATCAGGGGGTGTGAGGTGGCTCGGCCGAAGCCGTGGCATGTCGAGGACGAACTCTGGGCGGTGATCGAACCGCTGCTGCCGAAAGTCGAGCGTCGCACTCACCATCCCGGGCGGAAGCGGCATCCGGACCGGCTGGTGTTCCAGGGCATTCTGTTCGTGCTGCATACCGGGATTGCGTGGGAACACCTGCCGCAGGAGCTGGGCTTCGGTTCAGGCACGACGTGCTGGCGGCGCCTGGCCGAGTGGACCGAGGCTGGTGTGTGGCCTCGGCTCCACGAAACGCTCTTGGCCAAGCTCCGTAGCTCGGACGCCCTGGACTTCTCCCGGGCGGCGGTCGACGGCTCTCATATCCGGGCGTTAAAAGGGGCGCCAAGACAGGACGAAGCCCTGTCGACCGGGGCAGGACGGGCAGCAAGCACCACTTGATTACCGATGCCACCGGCATCCCGCTCGCCGTCACTCTGACCGGCGGCAACCGCAACGACGTCACCCAGCTCATCCCACCGCTCCAGACAGTGCCTTCCGTGCGGGGCAAGCGCGGCCGGCCTCGGCGTCGTCCCGACGTTGTGCTCGGTGACCGCGGCTACGACCATGACAAGTACCGTCACCTCGTCCGCGGGCTCGGCGTGAAGCCACTGATCGCGCGGCGTGGCACCGAACACGGTTCCGGACTTGGAACTCAACGCTGGGTTGTCGAGCGCACCTTCGCTCACCTGCACTGGTTCCGCCGCCTGCGGATCCGTTGGGAGATTCGCGACGACATTCACGAGGCCTTCCTCAGCCTTGGATGCTCCCTCATCTGCTGGCGGAAGCTCTGCTCACTCCGGTGACAAGTGGTCATCCCAAGCACGGAGTACGGCGCCGAGTAGGCGCCGGTGGGTCGCGATCCAGTCGGCCGGTAGGTCAATCGGCACCCGAACGGTCACCATGGAGGCGAGATCGTCTTCAACCACCACCTCAGGACAGTCACGCTCGCTGCTGAGATGGATGAAGATGGACGGTCCACGCTGGACGTGCAACCAGGCGATGTCCTCGCCGGCCTCAAGACGATCCAGGGCATCGCCCCACGAAGTCAGCCGTGACCGCCACAGCGAGAGATTCACGCGTCCGGCGACGAATGGCGTGTCAACGACGACCTCCGCGGCGAGCCCTCCAGCCACACCCTGCAGAGCGCCGAGCACCGTGATGCGAACGCTGTTGCCCTCGTCGTCACAGAACAGAGCCAGATTCAGCTGCGCTGCGGCCTCCAAGTTGCGTCCCATCAGCATGAAGCGATCTTGACGCACGTCCGGTCAGCTGACCAGTGACCCGGACCTGCGCCCACTCATTTCGTTAGGAGTTCTAAGTCGTTTGACGAGCGTCAGGCAGTCGGGGACTCCGATGACTGGTGCGGAACCGCCCCGTTGGCACTCGGCTCCGGAGTCACCTCGGTCGGCTTCAGGACGCCGCCCAGATCGGGGAGCTTCGCGGCGGAGAACTTGAGGATCAGCGCCGCCTGCAGATGGGCCCGGAGAGACAGATCGTCCACGTCCTCAAGGAGCTTGATCGCCTGACCAGCATCACGCTCGACCTTCATGTCCTGTCGGAGCGACTGGGTCTGCGACTCCATGTGCTTCAGCGCCAGGTCCGCACGCCGGTGGAAAAGGGTGCCGATGCCCGTCGTGAGGAACCCTGAAACGCTGGCAGTGATGGAGGCGTACTGTTCGCCGGTGCTCTCAGCCTTGAAGATCGCCATGCCTACACCGGCGATAAGGATGAGGCCGCCCAGGATCGAGCAGCTCAGGCTGACGCTGAAACTCCGGCGGGCCTGGATGAGTCCATAGGCGTAGTACTCGATCAGGAGCTTCGCGAAGCGAGTGTCGGCCTGATCCTCCGGATCCGGCCGACCAGGGGGGCCGTCCGATTTCTCTGGGGCCGTCTCGGGGGCGGGCGTCTCGCCAAGCACCTCTGCTTGGAGACGGCGGCGCTCCGCATCCACTTGTTTTCCCAGGCGTTTCTGCGCTGAGAAATGCTCAGTGAGCGAGCCGACGAAGGTAATAACGGCGCCGCTCATCAAGAGCCACAGGCTGTCCATCACACAACTGTGTCAAGCACGCTCGCGATACTCCAGGGATCGGTGCGGCCCATTCTCCTCTGACCGGTCACCCGTCACCACGCACGCGTGAGGGGCCCACAGCCGCCTGACGCCCCCTCGGAGGGCCAGGCGGCCGGCTCACTCAGCTCTCGTGTTCGGCCCGCCCTGGAGCCTGAGACCTGCGCTGGGCCCGGCGGTCACGTAGGAATCAGCCGTCAGATGGACTGGTCTGTCGGGGCCATCACGAACCACGCGAACCGTCTCGGGCTCTCCTTCGGCCGGGAGGCCACCAGGGCGACCGCTGACGCCCGTCAGGTCGATCTGACGGCCCGGCGTCAACGGATCCAGGAGCGCCTGCTGCACGCGCGCCGAGGTCCTCCTGGCCGAAGCCGTCACCGCCCCGAGATCGGCGCTAAGTGCGCACTGACCGGCGGCAGCTGGTACAGCCCGTATGACGACCACTACCTCGACAGCGCCAGTCAGCTGGATGTCGACCACCTGGTCCCGTTGGCCGAGGCCTGGGACTCCGGCGCCTCCGCCTGGACGCCGAAGGAACGCGAGGCCTACGCCAACGACCTCGACGACCCCCGCGCGCTGATCGCGGTCTCGGCAGCCTCGAACCGGTCGAAGGCCGACAAGGACCCCACCGAGTGGCTGCCTCCGTACGCCGGCTACTGGTACACGTACGTCACCGACTGGGTCGCCGACAAAACCCGCTACCAGCCGAGCATCGACCCCGCCGAACAGACCGCGCTCACCGAACAACTCGCCGCCTGTCCCGACCTGCCCATCACCGTCACCCTCGCCCATTAGGAGTGGCATGCGTCTGGCCCGTCACCACGGCGGAAAGCAGGTGACGGGCCAGCAGGAGAAGGCGGTACGCGACGGCAGTCGGTGCTGCGCCTGGGACATAGGCGCAGCACCAGGGAGAGGAGAGGAGAGGGAGTGCCGGGGCCGGGCCCGGGGTCACCGGCCCTGGGCACCAACGGGCGGATCAGCGGCGGCCGTCACCGCGGTGGTCCCGGTTCTCGCCGCGGTGGTCACGGTCATCGCGACGGTGGTGGCCCCAGGAGACCTCGTCGACGAACCGGCCGTGGTCGTTGCGCAGGGTCGCGGTGTCGGAGTCGTTGTTCCACACGTAGTTGCGACGGTCCTGATAGACGTCCGCGAAGCGGTCGCGGCCCTCACCGGTGTGGACCCGGACCGTGGAGCGTCCGTCCAGGCGGAAGTACCGGAAGGTGTAGGTGTGGCCGGCCTCGTCGGACAGCGTCCAGCCGTCCAGGTTCACCGCCCGGCGGGAGGTGTTGGTGACGTCCACCCATTCCTTGTTCAGTGACCAGTTGGCGCGGTCGTCGCGGCCCGGGGAGTCGTACTGCACGTCGCTGATCACCACCGCCCGGTCGTGCGGGCGGGCGGCGGGCTGACCGGCGGCCGCGGCAGGCAGCGCGAGCGCACCCACGGCAGCAGCAGCGACAGCAGCAGCGGTCAGACGACGGGCGGTCATAGATACGGAATGGTCCTGCTGCTGTGCGTCGATCCGCGCACCGGCCTGCGAGGCCTCGTTCACGACTTCGTTGACCAGCTTGCGCATGGCCTCCGGGGCCATCCGGTCTCCGCGGTGCTCCAGGATCCCCAGAAGCTTGCGTGCCCGCCCGGCCGCCTGCGAAGCCCGTTCGTCCTGCAGTTCGGCCCGTCGTGCAGCTGCCGCCTCCTGCTGCTGTTTCGCGTGAGCCTTCAGAAGAGCCTCAGCTGCGGCCAGGGTCTGGTTCTCGGTGTCGGTCCGGTTGCGATACCCGGCTGCCCGATGCGTTTGCGCAGTGTTCTGACGCGCACGAGATCCGAGGTGTTGATCGCCTTGGCCAGCTCGGAGAAGAGCCAGCGGCGCATGTGCGACTGTTTCTCCAGCCAGCGCTCCGCGTCCGAGACCGCGGCCGCCAGCTGGGCTTGGGTCTCTTCCCCCACGCCGGTCAGATCCGCGATGTCCCGGCAAATCTGGGTCACCACGAAGCCGGAGTCCGCCACGGAGTCCACCCTGATCGCGTCGGCCAGCTTCCGCAGCAGCATCTGCGCTCGCGCCCGTGGGTCCGGGGGCCTTCTTGACCGTGCCCACGCCCCATGGGGAAGCGGGCCGGGGACGGCGGGAACGCACGATCTGCTCCACTGCCGGCGTTGACAGGCCCCGCTCCGTCATCTCACATTCGTCCAGCGCGAACCACTCGGTGGGACGCGCGAACGCCTCGGTGCCGATACGGACGCGTCGGGCGGTGCCTTCGCTGTCCAGCCGGATGCGATGGACGTACCAGCGGTCGATCAGCGTGTCCCGGTCCACCGGCACCGACATCCCGAGCACCGGTTCGCGGCCGTCCTGGTCCCATGACGGCTTCACCGCCTGGTCCAGGTGTGCGCGCAGCCCACTGCGGGGGAACCGGATGTCCACGACCGAGCCGATCGGCACCCGTCCGGCTGAGTAGGTGTTTTTGATCCCTGGCCGTGAGGTGGGTACGGCTGGATGATCTGGGTCGTGAGGGCTGGCAGGATGGCTCGGCGGTATTGCCGGGAGTGCGGTGATCCGCTGCCGCAGACGATGGCGGCGGAGGCGGTGTTCTGCTCGGGTCGGTGCAGGTCACGGCAGTGGCGGAGGCTTCAGCGGACCCGGCAGCGGGTGGCCGCGATGCAGCGGGGAGAGCGGGCGGAGTGCCCGGTTTGTGCGCGGTCGTGGACGGTGGGGGTGGAGCGGTCGATGGCGGCGGTGTACTGCTCGGACCGTTGCCGGGTGCGGGCCTGTCGTCAACGGCGGGCGTCGCGGAACGGCGTTACGGAAACGCTGTAGCCGAACGCCTCGCGGGCTCCTCGAACACCCCAAGTTTTGCAGGGTAGTTCGGAGTCAGGCCCGTGCGCTTCGAGCGCCCCTGGCTCACGCCCTGCCCCGGCGTGTCGCGCTCGCGTCACGGTGGATGGTGACCGGGGCCGGCGCCTCTTTGACCGGTCACGTCGTGGTGGCCGGGCCGGACCTGGGCGAGGCGGTGGTCTTCATGACCGACGTGGCCAACCGGATCGGGAACGTCACCCGGCAGCGTTACGAACAGCTCGTCACCCGGGCGAAGGAACTGATCGCGCAGATCGCCCGCTCGCAGTTCGCCCTGGGCGACATGGCGCTGGAGATCGAGCCGATGAGGTCGGTGGGCGGGTCGATGCCGAACGGCACGGACGACCTGTTCACGGTGACGGAGTCGTTGCAGCTGTTCGCGGACGACATCGGGGTGGAGCGTCGGACGGTGGAGGACTGGCGCTACACCGCCAACCGCTGGCCCGAGGGGCGCCGCAAGGAGGGTGTGTCGTTCACCGTTCACCGTATCCTCGCGTCGGTCGCGGACGAGGACGAGCGGTGGGCCGCGATCGAGGACGTGCCGTTCAACCCACGCACCGGGGCTCGACAGTGGACGCCGGACGGAGCCAAGCGGGTCGTCGGCCAGAGGGTGGACAGGCCGGTCACGGTCGATGAGAAGGTCCAGGCCGTGGCCGACCTGACCCGGGACGACGAGGTCGCAGCCCAGGTCGCCACCGACCTGCTGATGCGGCCGGCGGTCACCGAGCACGTCACCCCGGCCGAGCGAGTGCGGGTTGTCACGGAGCTGACGAGGGACGACTCCGTCGCCCAGCAGGTGACCACCGACCTGCTGCGCCGCCCGGCCGTCGCCCGGACGGCCATGCGGGACGACACCACCCGGATGCTCGTCAACCGCGCCCAGTTCGACAACTCCCACGAGACGCGCGACCGGATCCGGGAACGCCCCCGGCCGTCCGCGCGATCGAGCACACCATCGAGTACCTCGACCTGGTCGGCTCCTGCCACGGCTTCGTAGCCACCCTCGGCCGCCTGGTCCCGCAGCTGCGGGGGTAAGAGTTCACCGAGGACGAGCGCGAGACCGTCCGCCGTCAGATCGGACGGGTCCGTGCGGCGGCGGACTGGCTCGAAGGGGCGCTCGACAACGACGAGTTCACCCTGGACGAGCAGCTGGTCCAGCTGCTCAAAGGCGAGGAGTAGCCGTGCCGCGGCGCCGGGAGGCTCGGCCGCTGGCCGAGTACTACGGCGACCTGGTCCGCGTCGCTCTGATGGAAGCACGCCCCGCCGGCCTGCACACCTACCAGCTCATGGCCGCCACCCGCCTGACCCGCTCGCAGGTCGGGCGCGGCATCCGGCATTTCCGCGACGTGGTCGCCGCGGAGAACCTGACGCCGATCACCTGGACCCGCCGGGACGGGTTCATGTTCTCCGACAACCCCGCGGACTGGATCGAGTACGACAAGCGCCAGTTCCGACAGATCCTCGGCCGACTCACCCGGGTGATCACGGGCACCCTCGATCCGCAGCTGGCCCGCTACCCCGACGACGAATGGACTCAGCTCGCCACTGCCCAGCTCACCGGGGTGCGCGCCACCCTCGCCCAGCTCTCCAAATAGCCTCCGCTGCCGATCACCTCTGCCGAGCTCGCCATGCCCGCTGCTTCGCGTCGCCGCCGCTACCCGTCCGACACCTCCGTCGCCGAATGGGCCCTTCTGGAACCCCTGCTGCCCGTCCCGGCCTGCCAGACGAAGACCGGCGGGCATCCGGAGAAGTGGCCCCGGCGGGAGATCGTCGATGGCATCCGCTACATCGTCGACAACGGCGCGAAGTGGCGAGCCCTGCCTGCGGATTTCCCCCCGTGGGAGACCGTTTACGGGTTCTTCTGGCGGTGGAACCGCGCCGGGGTAGTCACCTACATCCGTGATCAGCTTCGCCGGAGGATCCGTACCGGCAAGGGCCGCTGCCCGCACCCGGTGACGCTGATCGTGGACTCCCAGTCGGTCAAGGGAGCCTCCACCGTCGGCCGCGACAGCCGCGGCTACGACGCCGCCAAGAAAATCAACGGCCGCAAGCGACATATCACCGTGGACACGCTCGGCCTGCCCGTGATGATCACGGTGACGGCAGCCGACGTCCAGGACCGCGACGCGGCCCGCGACGTGTTCTGGCGGCTGCGTCTCACCCAGCCGCAGATCACCCAGGTCTGGGCCGACCGCGGCTACGCCGGCGACCTCGTGGACTGGGCCCGCGACCGCCTCTAGCTCACCCTGCGCATCGTCTCCCGGCCCAAAGGCGTCAAGGGCTTCGTCGTCCTGCCCCGGCGCTGGAAAGTCGAGCGCACGATCGGCTGGTGCATGAACGCCCGTCGCAACGCACGCGACTACGAACGCTTGCCCCAGCACTCCGAAGCACACCTGAACTGGGCGCTCATCACCATGATGACTCGGCGTCTCACCCGCAAGAGCCCCCGCACCGACACTTGGTCGAGGAAGCCACGGGCCACTCAGGGCTGATTCCATACAAGCGTATAGCGCCAGAACAACCGTCGTCGCAGCCGTGCGCCAGGGAGGACGTCTCTGGCTTCACGGACGATGTCGTCAAAGGTCATGTCCGCTGGGCGAGTAGGGGCCGTCATGGAGACGGGCCGCTGCGAGGGGCGGCCCTTGTTCTTCAGCCAGCCCATGGCAGCGTTGGCCGGAATGGCGACAGCACCGAGCAGGTGGTCCACGGGGGTCTGGGCGCGAGACAGGCCGACGATCACCAGTGTCCCTCCCGGAGCCAGATGACGGCGGAAACGGGTGAGCGCCAGGGTGAACGGCAGGTGGTGGATCGTGGCGACGCACGTGATGACGTCGTAAGGGCCGGCAGGAAGCTCGGCTATTGCATCCGCGACGGTGAAGGTGACGGGGAGCCCGGAAGGAGTCAGTTTCTGGGCCTGGGCTGTGATCACCGGATCGGAATCGACGGCCTGCACAGCATCGGCTCGCCCGGCCAAGAGCCTTGCAAGATCACCGCTGCCGGAACCGACATCCAGGGCGCGGTCGAAGCGCCTCGGCAACTGCCGCAGGATCCAGCGGTGGTAGTGGGCGTTGTGATCCCAGGGATAGGCGGCGTTGAACCGTTCAAGAGCCCGCAGGACACGAGGCGACAAGATCTTCATCGCCCCAGTCCATCAAGTCCCTGCGGCATGCACACCCTGTTCCGGAACAAAGATCACTCGCTCTCGGGCTGCCAGACGCAGTCCGAGGAGGGGAGTAGAAAAACACCTACTGAGGGAATCCGGGCACCGACATCGGCTGGCGTTACGCCCTACGCCAGCGGCGGTTATGCCGGGGTAGCCCGAGTCGCGCCTGGACGGTGCGCTCCAGCCAGTCGACGAACTCGTCGGGGGTGTCCGGCTGGAGAGGCAGTACCCAGTACTTCGCCCATTCCTCCCTCTTGGAGCGGGCCTCGGTCGTATGCCGACGCACCCGGGCGACTGCCGCTCCCCGACGCAGGGGACGGGTCGGCCGGGTCCGTCCGCAGTAGCAGGCCACCCCGTCAGCGTTGACGACGATGTACACGGCCCTCTGCTCGCGACCGCTGTCCTCCCCGAGTCCGAGGGGACAGCACCTGAACTCCTCCAGCCAGGCGCCGGCGAGACGCGCGAACGCGGCGTACCGGTCCGGCGTCATGGTGACGACACCGGACCATACGGGAGCGGTCACCGGTTACGCGGCTTGGGCTCGGAGATGAGGCGCAGGTCTTCGGCGATGTCCTCGATGTGGACGAACGACGCCTCGACCTCCGCCCACGCGAGCTGGTCCGTGGTGCCGTTCTCCTTGCGCAGGACGAGCAGGTCGCGCAGATACTCGACGGCGGTGCCGAGCTGCTTCTGAAACACCGTCAGCTGGTCGGCCTCCTGCTCGGCCTCGGTCTTCTTCTCCTTGCCCGTGTCCTTGGCCTTCCAGCCGTGCCGGACGGCCTTGCGCAGCTGCGCGTTGTAGGTCGAGCCCCGCCAGTCCTTTGGCTGATCGATGAGCTCTTCCCGTTCCGCGTCCCACCAGCGGGGGGTCTGGCCGGCGCGCACACGCTTGATCGCGTCCGCGAGGATCCGCCGCCCCTCCTCTTCGGCCAGGAGCCCCTTGACGATGTGGCCGACGCTCGTACGGGCGATCGTGGTGCCGGCGTCGGCCTCCGCCGAGCCGGCGGCAGCGAGGAGGTGGCCGCTCAACACCAGTGAGATCATTCCGAGGGCGCCGAGCAGGAGGGTGGCCTGGGTTTCTCCCATGTGCGCGTCGGCGAGGAGCTCGTCAACCTTCGTGTCCGTGTCGATGTTCTTGACGGACCAGGGGTTGTCGACGAGGTCCTGCCACAGGCAGCCCGTCTCCAGGGCGGTCCGCGGCGAGTTGGTGGTCTGGCTCGCGGAGTAGGAGCGTAGCCCGAGCTCGACGATCGGTCCGTTGCGGCGGCTGAGTACGAGGTTGCCCTCGGTCTGCAGCTTGCTGCGGACGAGCGCGTTGAACTTCCGGTTCGTGTGGGTCAGCTGCTGCATGACGAGGGCGAACCGCAGGTCGGGAAGGTCGGGGTTGAAGCCGAGGTTTTCCATCGATGCGGCGACGTCTCCGCGGCCGATCAGTGCGTCACGCGTGGGCCGGGCCTGCGTCTCGGGGCCCAGGAGCCCCTCGTCGTAAAGCCCGTTGATGATCTCCTCGGCCCGCACGGCGTTCTTCGCGCCGTCGTCGAAGACCTTGCCGCCGGTGTTCATGCGGAGGAGGAGAGAACGGACACCGGCGGGAAAGCGCTGCATCCCCCGCTCGGCGTTGTCGTCGCGGTAGCCGACGATGACCGTGACCGGGATGGTCAGGGCGTTGAGGGCCATCGCCCACTTGTTGCGGTCCCGGATGTCGGCCGTGGTGCCGGTGCGGGGCTCCTTGAGACGGCTGTACGCCGCCTTGATCAGCTTGCGGACCAGCTCCCGGCGGTGCTCGAGAGACATGCGCATCAGGTGCGAGGGCCGGAGAGCCACGGTCTTCTTGCTCGTAGAGCCGATCAGGGAGTCGTCCACCCATCCGCGCGGCACCGGCGGGATCCGGTGGTAGCAGAAGGCGAGACGGCAGTTGCCGTCGACGGCCGTGACGTCGTCGGCGGGCTCGCCCGTTTCGGACTTGAAGGTCACCGGCACCAGCATCAGGGGGCGTTCCACGAGCCGCTCCCCCACTTCCTGGGGGTTGTCGATCAGTACGCGCTTGGCGGACCGGTCGACGGACTCCTCGATGTCCTTGTAGTCATCGGGGTGGAACAGTACGGCGTGCTCGGGGTGGGGCTCGGGCATGGCCAGCGCCTTGCGCACCCCGGAGGCGTGCGGGTCGGCCGCGTAGGAGGCCTCGGCCAGCAGGCGGTCGTTCTCGATGGCGAGCGAGACCATGGGCGAGTAGGCCCGGTAGGAGATGGCCATCAGCCAACCGGTCTCGACCCGGTGCCGCTCGACGCGGATGCCGTTGAGCTCCTGGGGCTCGACGGCGCCCTGGACGAGACGGCGGATGCTGTCCGCGGAGAGGTGCACGTCGTCGTGGTTCTGCAGGTACTCCTCCGCGGGCAGTGTCGCGCTCGTGGGAGGAAGCCGTTGTTCGAAGGCGCCGTTGGAGTTGCGGAAGTCGGTGACGGGGATGACGTTGATCTCGTTGTCGTCCGGCTCGAGCTCCGGCGTCGTGGTGTCGCTCACGCGACCGCCCTTCTGGGGTACGGCCGCACACAAAAAAGTGGCGCGGCCTGCGGATTTACGCGAGGCAGCACCATTCGGAGCTACGCACCCTCGTCGCCGTCGGTGGACCGCGGTCCGTCCGGGGCATACTCGGCGTTGTGCTTGAGCCGTCGGCAATCCGATTGCCCGCACCAGGAATTCGGGGCGGGGAGACCGGGTCGTGCGTACGGGGACCGCAGTCCTGCACGCAGGCGTCGGGCCGCTGCAAGCAACGGCGTCTACGAACCACGGTAGTACGCCACCCGCCCCTACTGGAAATCGTTTCAGAAGTCCGTGGTGGGCGGCCTATTGCGTGACCGATCCCGCCGGTGCGCGCCCCTACAAGGGCGGGCTGGCCGAGAAGAAGCCGCCGATGCTTCGGGTCAGCCGGGTCGCCTCCGACAGCCCGTACCGGAAGGCGAGCAGCGTGTAGACCAGCAGGGGGAACATCACGAGGGCCAGGGACACGACCAGTGCCGCTGGCGCCCCCATGGGCGAGAGGGCGAGGAAGAAGACAGTCAAGGCCACCGCGGCGTAGATCGATGCGATCCCGAGACGGCGGCCGTCGAGACGGTCTGGTTCGAGCGGCGAATCCTGCGCGAGCTTGTCGGCTGGAAGTACGACCGCGAAGCGGCCGGCGGCGATGCCGTTCGCGGTGTGGGCCGCGAGTTCACCCAGTGCCCGGGCAGCGGATTCGCGGTCGCTGGCCAGTTGGTTCGCTGCCAGGGAGAAGGTGACGCTGACCCGGTCGAGATGCTTGATCAGTTCGCGGCGCAGTGTACGTCGGTTACCGAAGTCCGAAGCAGCGTGACGTGCCACTGTCCGCAGCGGCAATGCTAAGGCGGAGACCTGCTTGCTGAGTTTGATCGACTCCGTGTAAGGGGTGCCTGGGCGCGCAACTGCGGCGCTGGAGGCCAACAAGTCGAGCAACGGGTACAGCGGCTGCGAACAGCGTGCGATCGTCTCACCCTGCCACGCTCGCGCGACCCACATCATGGTCAGGGCGAGGACCACCAGGGCATCCCACTGCATCAAAGAGGTTGCTATGGGGGTATTTGCCATGGAGCAGTCCGAGGTCGGTGCCGGATTGAACATCCCCCCAGGTGTGCATTCGCCCTGGTAGAGCGCAGCGGCCAGCAACATGAACGCCGTCATGCCTGCTAAGAACTTGAGGGCGTCACGAGGAAACATCCAGCGTTGGTACGCCAGTGCTTCACGGACCGCGGCGCCGTGCAGTTCGACACCAAGTTCAGCGGCCGCAGCTTCCGCGGCTGTGGCCCGCTTGTGCACATACCGGTGGTGCAGGCGCAGCAGCGGATGCCACCACCCTGGTTGCCCTTGTGTACTCATGGATCCCCCCGAGAATCAGTTGTGGGGAAGCCTATGAGCGGCCGCCGACACCAGGTCGGGGTCGGTGCGCAGATGTGCCGCAGCTCTCACGGCATCCCGCGCCGCTCTGTATTCCCGTGCAGTGGTTC
>NZ_JBEYFE010000037.1:0-85870 GCF_040634235.1 Streptomyces sp. NPDC007157 | reverse complement strand
GGCCGGAACCCATCGGGTTCCGGCCGCCCCGGCGGCACGTTTCTGCTCAGGCGTTGTGGGGGTCAGGCGTCCTCGTGGGTGGCGACCGCGCGGCGCGCGTCCGCGTCCAGGACGCCCCAGCTGATCAGCTGCTCGGTGAGGACCGAGGGGGACTGGTCGTAGATGACGGCCAGTGTGCGCAGGTCGTCCTGGCGGATCGACAGCACCTTGCCGTTGTAGTCGCCGCGCTGGGACTGGATCGTCGCCGCATAGCGCTGCAGCGGGCCCGCCTTCTCGGCCGGCACGGTGGCCAGCCGCTCCAGGTCCAGGACCAGCTTCGGCGGGGGCTCGGCGGCGCCGCCAGGCGTGGTGCCCGGCAGCAGCTCCTGCACCGGGACCCCGTAGAAATCCGCCAACTCGGCAAGGCGCTGCACGGTCACGGCACGGTCGCCGCGCTCGTACGAACCGACCACCACGGCCTTCCAGCGACCCTGGGACTTCTCCTCGACACCGTGGAGGGAAAGGCCCTGCTGGGTGCGGATGGCCCGGAGCTTGGCCCCGAGCTGTTTGGCGTATTCGCTGGACATATAGCTCCCCGGACACTGTGTCGACGCGGCCGGCCTTTGGTTCCCGCCGCGCGGCTGGTAACTCACTGTGAGGTTACGCAGCGTTACTCTCTCGCGTCAAGCCGAATGGTCCGCACCGACTCTTCCGTGGTGGCGATGGCCGATTAGGCCAAGGGGGTGATCGGGGGCCCCTCCGGCACCTGATAGCGTGGATGGCGCAAATCCGACGTCCTTTAAGGTCCGTCCCGTGAGGCGGAGAAGGGGGTCCGTTTCGTATGGACAAGCAAGTAAAGCCCGACCTTTCGGCATCCGATGCCCGGCCCGTGCTCGAAGGGCCCGACATCGCGCGGGTACTGACCCGCATCGCCCACGAGATCGTCGAGCGCGCCAAGGGCGCCGACGACGTGGTGCTCCTCGGCATTCCGACGCGTGGTGTCTTCCTCGCCCGGCGGCTCGCCGCCAAGCTGGAGGAGATCACCGACCGCAAGATGCCCGTCGGTTCCCTCGACATCACGATGTACCGCGACGACCTGCGCATGCACCCGCCGCGCGCGCTGGCCCGCACCGAGATCCCCGGTGACGGCATCGACGGCAGACTGGTCGTCCTCGTCGACGACGTGCTGTTCTCCGGCCGCACCATCCGCGCCGCCCTCGACGCCCTGAACGACATCGGGCGCCCGCGCGCGGTCCAGCTCGCGGTCCTCGTCGACCGCGGCCACCGCGAACTGCCCATCCGCGCCGACTACGTCGGCAAGAACCTCCCCACGTCGCTGCGGGAGACGGTCAAGGTCCTGCTCGCCGAGGAGGACGGTCGCGACACCGTGCTGCTCGGTGCGAAGCCGACCCCTTAGCAAGTCCAGGGGCCCGCACCGCATCGGTGCGCCCACGCTTGCCCGTAACCTCCCGATATGTGAACTGCCTTACGGAGCCTGACAGATGCAGCGTCATCTCATCTCGGCCGCCGACCTCACCCGCGACGACGCCGTCCTGATCCTCGACACCGCCGAGGAGATGGCCCGGGTCGCCGACCGGCCGATCAAGAAGCTGCCGACCCTGCGCGGCCGCACCGTGGTCAACCTCTTCTTCGAGGACTCGACCCGGACCCGGATCTCCTTCGAGGCCGCCGAGAAGCGGCTGTCGGCGGACGTCATCAACTTCACCGCCAAGGGGTCGAGCGTCTCCAAGGGCGAGTCCCTGAAGGACACCGCCCAGACCCTGGAGGCGATGGGTGTCGACGCCGTCGTCATCCGGCACGGCGCCTCCGGCGCCCCCTACCGCCTCGCCACCTCCGGCTGGATCGACGCCGCCGTGATCAACGCCGGCGACGGCACCCACCAGCACCCCACCCAGGCCCTCCTGGACGCCTTCACCATGCGCCGCCGGCTCGTCGGCCGGGACGCCGGGATAGGGCAGGACCTGGCCGGCAAGCGCATCACGATCGTCGGCGACGTCCTGCACAGCCGGGTCGCCCGCTCCAACGTCGACCTGCTGCACACCCTCGGCGCCGAGGTCACCCTGGTCGCCCCGCCCACCCTGGTGCCGGTCGGCGTCGGGAACTGGCCCTGCGAGGTGTCGTACGACCTCGACGCCGTCCTCCCCAAGTCCGACGCGGTGATGATGCTGCGCGTCCAGCGCGAGCGCATGAACGCCGCGTTCTTCCCGACCGAGCGCGAGTACTCACGGCGGTACGGCCTCGACGGCGACCGCATGGCGCGGATGCCCGAGCACGCCATCGTGATGCACCCCGGCCCGATGGTCCGCGGTATGGAGATCACCGCCGAGGTCGCCGACTCCGACCGCTGCACCGTGGTCGAGCAGGTCGCAAACGGAGTCTCCATCCGGATGGCCGTTCTCTACCTCCTGCTCGGCGGCAACGAACCCGCCGTCAGCCACGCCCGCACCATCGAGGAGAAGTAAGTCCCATGAGCAAGATCCTGATCCGTGGTGCGAAGGTGCTCGGCGGTGAGCCGCAGGACGTCCTGATCGACGGTGAGCTCATCGAGGCGGTGGGCAGCGGGCTGTCCGCCGAGGGCGCCGAGGTCGTGGAGGCCGCCGGCAAGGTGCTGCTGCCGGGCCTGGTCGACCTGCACACCCATCTGCGCGAGCCCGGCCGCGAGGACTCCGAGACCGTGCTGACCGGCACCCGTGCGGCTGCCTCCGGCGGCTACACGGCCGTGTTCGCCATGGCCAACACCTTCCCGGTCGCCGACACCGCCGGTGTGGTCGAGCAGGTCTACCGGCTCGGCCAGGAGCACGGCTACTGCGACGTCCAGCCCATCGGCGCCGTCACCGTCGGCCTGGAGGGCAAGAAGCTCGCCGAACTGGGGGCCATGCACGAGTCGGCCGCCGGGGTCACCGTCTTCTCCGACGACGGCAAGTGCGTCGACGACGCCGTGATCATGCGCCGCGCGCTGGAGTACGTGAAGGCCTTCGGCGGGGTCGTCGCCCAGCACGCGCAGGAGCCGCGGCTGACCGAGGGCGCCGAGATGAACGAGGGTGTGGTCTCCGCCGAGCTGGGGCTCGGCGGCTGGCCGGCGGTGGCCGAGGAATCGATCATCGCCCGGGATGTCCTGCTCGCCGAGCACGTCGGCTCCCGCGTCCACATCTGCCACCTCTCGACCGCCGGATCCGTCGAGATCGTGCGCTGGGCCAAGTCCCGGGGCATCGACGTCACCGCCGAGGTCACCCCGCACCACCTGCTCCTCACCGACGAGCTGGTGCGGTCCTACAACCCGGTCTACAAGGTCAACCCGCCGCTGCGCACCGAGCGCGACGTCCTGGCCCTGCGCGAGGCGCTCGCCGACGGCACCATCGACATCGTCGCCACCGACCACGCCCCGCACCCGCACGAGGACAAGGACTGCGAGTGGGCCGCCGCCGCCATGGGGATGGTGGGGCTGGAGACCGCGTTGTCGGTGGTGCAGGAGACCATGGTGGACACGGGCCTGCTGACCTGGGCCGGCGTCGCCGACCGGATGTCCGTCAAACCCGCGCGGATCGGACGGGCCACCGGTCACGGCCGTCCCGTCTCGGCTGGTGAGCCCGCCAACCTCGCCCTCGTCGACACGGAATACCGTGGCCTGGTGGACCCCGCGGGCTTTGCCTCGCGCAGCCGCAACACCCCGTACGAGGGGCGTGAGCTGCCGGGCCGTGTCACCCACACATGGCTGCGGGGCAAGGCGACGCTCGTGGACGGGAAGCTGACGTGACACCTCTGATCCTGCTGGCCGACGAGAAGAAGTCGGCCGCGGTCACCGACTGGTCCGCGCGCATCGGCTGGCTCGTCGGGCTCGCCCTCTTCGTGGCGCTCGTCTACTGGCTGATGCGCGAGGGCTGGAAATGGCGCGGCACCCTCCAGGGTGACCTGCCCGAGCTGCCCAGCGCGCCGGACGACCTCGGCACGGCCAGACTGACGATGAGCGGCCGCTACCACGGCTCCACCACCGCCGGGCAGTGGCTGGACCGCATCGTGGCCCACGGCCTCGGCTCCCGCAGCCGGGTCGAGCTCACCCTGACCGACGCGGGTCTGGACGTCGTACGCCCCGGGGCGACCGACTTCTTCATCCCCGCCGCCGCGCTCCGTGAGGCCCTGCTCGGCAAGGGCATCGCGGGCAAGGTCCTCACCGAGGGCGGACTGCTCGTGGTGACCTGGCAGCACGGCGACCGGCTGATCGACTCCGGATTCCGCTCCGACCACGCGGCCGAGCACACCGAGTGGGTCGACGCCCTCAACTCCATGATCAAGACACCCAGCACGGAAGGCGCCGAACGATGACGACCTCCACAAGGGGAGCCGGCAAGGCTCCCGCCGTACTCGTCCTGGAGGACGGCCGGATCTTCCGCGGCCGCGCCTACGGGGCCGTGGGGGAGACCTTCGGCGAGGCCGTGTTCTCCACCGGTATGACCGGCTACCAGGAGACCCTCACCGACCCGTCCTACGACCGCCAGATCGTGGTCGCCACCGCCCCGCAGATCGGCAACACGGGGTGGAACGACGAAGACGACGAGTCCAGCCGCATCTGGGTCTCGGGCTACGTCGTGCGCGACCCCTCGCGCGTGCCCTCCAACTGGCGTGCCCGGCGCTCCCTGGACGACGAACTGGTCGCGCAGGGCGTGGTCGGCATCTCCGGGATCGACACCCGCGCCCTCACCCGCCACCTCCGTGAGCGCGGCTCGATGCGCTCCGGCATCTTCTCGGGCGAGGCGATCGCCGCCGACTCCGAGCTCCTCGCGCGCGTGCAGGCCCAGCCGCACATGAAGGGCGCGAGCCTCTACGAGGAGGTCGCGACCAAGGAGGCGTACGTCGTCCCCGCGGTCGGGGAGAAGCGATTCACCGTCGCCGCCATCGACCTCGGCATCAAGGGCATGACCCCGCAGCGGATGGCCGAGCGCGGCATCGAGGTGCACGTGCTGCCCGCGACCGCCACCGAGGACGACGTGTACGCCGTCTCCCCGGACGGCGTGTTCTTCTCCAACGGTCCCGGTGACCCGGCCACGGCCGACGGCCCGGTGGCCCTGATGGCCTCCGTCCTGGAGCGGAAGACCCCGCTGTTCGGCATCTGCTTCGGCAACCAGATCCTCGGTCGCGCGCTCGGCTTCGGCACCTACAAGCTGAAGTACGGCCACCGGGGCATCAACCAGCCGGTCCAGGACCGTACGACCGGCAAGGTCGAGGTCACCGCGCACAACCACGGCTTCGCCGTGGACGCCCCGCTCGACCAGGTCAGCGAGACGAAGTTCGGCCGCGCCGAGGTGTCCCACGTCTGCCTGAACGACGACGTCGTGGAGGGGCTGCAGCTGCTCGACCAGCCGGCCTTCTCCGTCCAGTACCACCCCGAAGCGGCAGCCGGCCCGCATGACGCCGCCTACCTGTTCGACCGCTTCGTTTCCCTGATGGAGGGCCAGCGTGCCTAAGCGCACCGATATCCAGTCCGTCCTGGTCATCGGCTCCGGCCCGATCGTCATCGGCCAGGCCGCCGAGTTCGACTACTCCGGCACCCAGGCCTGCCGCGTGCTGCGCGCCGAGGGCCTCAGGGTCATCCTGGTCAACTCCAACCCGGCGACGATCATGACCGACCCGGAGATCGCCGACGCGACCTATGTCGAGCCGATCACCCCGGAGTTCGTCGAGAAGATCATCGCCAAGGAGCGCCCCGACGCCCTGTTGCCCACCCTGGGCGGCCAGACGGCCCTGAACACCGCGATCTCGCTCGACGAGAACGGCGTCCTGGCCAAGTACGGCGTCGAGCTCATCGGCGCCAACGTCGAAGCCATCAACAAGGGCGAGGACCGCGACCTCTTCAAGGAGGTCGTGGAGGAGGTCCGCCGCAAGATCGGGCACGGCGAGTCCGCGCGGTCGGTCATCTGTCACACCATGGATGAGGTCATCGCGGGCGTCGAGGAGCTCGGCGGCGGCTACCCGGTCGTGGTCCGCCCCTCCTTCACCATGGGCGGCGCCGGCTCCGGCTTCGCCCACGACGAGGAGGAGCTGCGCCGGATCGCCGGCCAGGGCCTGACCCTCTCGCCCACCACCGAGGTGCTCCTGGAGGAGTCCATCCTCGGCTGGAAGGAGTACGAGCTGGAGCTGATGCGCGACAAGCACGACAACGTCGTGGTCGTCTGCTCCATCGAGAACTTCGACCCCATGGGCGTGCACACCGGCGACTCGATCACCGTCGCCCCGTCGATGACGCTGACCGACCGCGAGTACCAGATCCTGCGGGACATCGGCATCGCCGTGATCCGCGAGGTCGGTGTCGACACCGGCGGCTGCAACATCCAGTTCGCGGTGAATCCCGAGGACGGCCGGGTCATCGTCATCGAGATGAACCCGCGCGTGTCGCGGTCCTCGGCGCTCGCCTCCAAGGCCACCGGCTTCCCGATCGCGAAGATCGCCGCCAAGCTGGCCGTCGGTTACACGCTCGACGAGATCCCCAACGACATCACGCAGGAGACCCCGGCCTCCTTCGAGCCCACGCTCGACTATGTCGTCGTCAAGGCCCCGCGCTTCGCTTTCGAGAAGTTCCCGCAGGCCGACTCCACGCTGACCACGACCATGAAGTCGGTCGGCGAGGCGATGGCCATCGGCCGCAACTTCCCCGAGGCCTTCCAGAAGGCGCTGCGCTCGCTGGAGAAGAAGGGCAGCCAGTTCACCTTCGTCGGCGAGCCCGGCGACAAGGAAGCGCTGCTGCACGAGGCGGTACGGCCCACCGACGGCCGGATCAACACCGTCATGCAGGCCATCCGCGCGGGCGCCACGCCCGAGGAGGTCTTCGAGTACACGAAGATCGACCCGTGGTTCGTGGACCAGCTCTTCCTGATCAAGGAGATCGCGGACGAGCTGGCGGCCGCCGCCGAACTCACCCCCGACCTGCTCGCCGAGGCCAAGCGGCACGGCTTCTCCGACCAGCAGATCGGCGAGATCCGCGGGCTGCGTGAGGACGTCGTCCGCGAGGTCAGGCACGCGCTCGGCGTCCGCCCGGTCTACAAGACGGTCGACACCTGCGCGGCCGAGTTCGCCGCGAAGACGCCGTACTTCTACTCCTCCTACGACGAGGAGACCGAGGTCGCCCGGCGCGAGAAGCCGGCCGTCATCATCCTGGGCTCCGGTCCCAACCGGATCGGTCAGGGCATCGAGTTCGACTACTCCTGCGTGCACGCGTCCTTCGCGCTGTCGGACGCCGGGTACGAGACCGTGATGGTCAACTGCAACCCGGAGACCGTCTCCACCGACTACGACACCTCCGACCGGCTGTACTTCGAGCCGCTCACCCTGGAGGACGTGCTGGAGATCGTCCACGCCGAGCAGCAGGCCGGTCCGGTCGCCGGTGTGGTGGTGCAGCTGGGCGGGCAGACCCCGCTGGGTCTGTCGCAGGCGCTGAAGGACAACGGAGTGCCGATCGTCGGCACGTCCCCCGAGGCCATCCACGCGGCCGAGGACCGGGGCGCCTTCGGCCGGGTCCTCGCGGAGGCGGGTCTGCCGGCCCCCAAGCACGGCACCGCCACCAAGTTCGCCGAGGCGAAGGCCATCGCCGACGAGATCGGCTACCCGGTGCTCGTCCGGCCGTCGTACGTCCTCGGCGGGCGCGGCATGGAGATCGTCTACGACGAGACCCGCCTCGCCGCCTACATCGCCGAGTCGACCGAGATCAGCCCCTCCCGGCCGGTGCTCGTCGACCGGTTCCTGGACGACGCGATCGAGATCGACGTCGACGCGTTGTACGACGGCCAGGAGCTGTACCTCGGCGGCGTCATGGAGCACATCGAGGAGGCCGGCATCCACTCCGGCGACTCGGCGTGCGCCCTGCCGCCGATCACGCTGGGCGGCTTCGACATCAAGCGCCTGCGGGCCTCGACGGAGGCCATCGCGAAGGGCGTCGGCGTGCGCGGTCTGATCAACATCCAGTTCGCGATGGCCGGGGACATCCTCTACGTCCTCGAAGCCAACCCGCGCGCGTCCCGTACGGTCCCCTTCACCTCGAAGGCGACCGCGGTGCCGCTGGCGAAGGCCGCCGCCCGGATCTCGCTGGGCGCGACCGTCGCCGAACTGCGCGCCGAGGGCCTGCTGCCGGCCCGCGGCGACGGCGGTGAGCTGCCCTTCGACGCGCCGATCTCCGTCAAGGAGGCGGTCATGCCGTGGTCGCGGTTCCGCGACATCCAGGGCCGCGGCGTCGACACCGTGCTCGGCCCGGAGATGCGCTCCACCGGCGAGGTCATGGGCATCGACTCGGTCTTCGGCACGGCGTACGCCAAGTCGCAGGCGGGGGCGTACGGGCCGCTTCCTACCAAGGGCCGCGCGTTCATCTCGGTCGCCAACCGCGACAAGCGCTCGATGATCTTCCCGGCGCGTGAGCTGGTCGCCCACGGCTTCGAACTGCTCGCCACGTCCGGCACCGCCGAGGTGCTCAAGCGCAACGGCATCAACGCGACCGTTGTCCGCAAGCAGTCGGAGGGCGTCGGACCGCAGGGCGAGAAGACGATCGTTCAGCTGATCCACGACGGCGAGGTCGACCTCATCGTCAACACCCCGTACGGCACGGGGGGTCGCCTGGACGGGTACGAGATCCGGACGGCCGCGGTGGCCCGGTCGGTGCCGTGTCTGACGACGGTGCAGGCGCTGGCCGCGGCCGTACAGGGGATCGATGCGCTGAACCACGGGGACGTGGGGGTGCGGTCGCTCCAGGAGCACGCGGAGAGGTTGACGGCCGCGCGGGACTGACAGGCCGTACTTCGGCTGCGGGCCGGTTGTGGCCGGTCGCGCCCACGCGGCGGAGCCGCATATTGAGTACCGCCCCGCGCCCCGTAGGGGCGCGTTGCCCAGCTGTCGACATGGGGGGCACCGTACGTCGGTGTCCCCCCTTCGCATGAGGACTCCATGTACAAGATCTTCTTCAACCTCGTTTTCAAGCGGATGGACCCGGAACGGGCCCACCACCTCGCCTTCCGGTGGATCCGGCTCGCCGCCCGCGTTCCCGTGCTGCGTACCTTCGTCGCGGCCGCTCTGGCTCCCCGCTACAGGGAACTGCGCACCGAGGCCTTCGGGTTGCGGATGCACGGGCCCTTCGGGCTGGCCGCGGGGTTCGACAAGAACGCCGTCGCGATCGACGGGATGTCGATGCTCGGCTTCGATCACGTCGAGATCGGGACCGTGACCGGTGAGGCGCAGCCCGGTAATCCCAAGAAGCGGCTGTTCCGGCTCGTCGCCGACCGGGCGCTGATCAACCGGATGGGGTTCAACAACGACGGATCGCTGACCGTCGCCGCGCGGCTGGCGACCCGTGAACCCGTCTTCAAGACCGTCGTGGGCGTCAACATCGGCAAGACCAAGGTGGTACCGGAGGCCGAGGCGGTCCGCGACTACGTGAAGTCCGCCGAGCGGCTCGCGCCGTACGCCGACTACCTGGTCGTGAACGTGTCGTCGCCGAACACGCCGGGCCTGCGCAACCTCCAGGCCGTCGACCATCTGCGTCCGCTCCTGACGGCCGTGCGCGAGGCCGCCGACCGTGTGGCGGCGAACCGCCGGGTGCCGCTGCTGGTGAAGATCGCGCCTGACCTCGCCGACGAGGACGTCGACGCGGTCGCCGACCTGGCGGTCGAGCTGGGGCTCGACGGGATCATCGCGACCAACACCACCATCGCGCGGGAGGGCCTCGGGCTGCGCTCCGACGCTGAGCTGGTGAAGGAGACCGGGGGGCTTTCGGGGGCGCCGCTGAAGGCGCGGTCCCTGGAGGTGCTGCGGCGCCTGTACGCGCGCGTGGGCGACCGGATCACCCTGGTCGGTGTCGGCGGCGTCGAGAACGCCGAGGACGCCTGGCAGCGCATCCTGGCCGGTGCCACGCTGGTCCAGGGGTACAGCGCCTTCATCTACGAGGGGCCGTTCTACGCTCGCGGCCTCCACAAGGGGCTCGCGGCCCGCCTGCGCACCAGCCCGTACGCCACGCTCGCCGACGCGGTCGGCGCCGATGTGAGGAAGACCGTATGAGCCCGTTGGAACCCTTCGGCGCGCGGCTGCGCCGTGCGATGGACGAGCGCGGTCCGCTGTGCGTCGGCATCGACCCGCACGCCTCGCTGCTCGCCGAGTGGGGTCTGAACGACGACGTGGCGGGGCTTGAGCGGTTCAGCCGTACCGTCGTGGAGGCGGTGGCCGACCGGGTCGCGGTCATGAAGCCGCAGAGCGCGTTCTTCGAGCGGTTCGGCTCGCGCGGGGTGGCCGTCCTCGAGCGGGTGGTGCGGGAGGCACGGGACGCCGGGACGCTGGTCGTCATGGACGCCAAGCGCGGCGACATCGGCTCCACCATGGCCGGGTACGCGGAGGCCTTCCTCAGCAAGGACGCGCCGCTGTTCTCGGACGCCCTGACCGTCTCGCCGTACCTCGGCTACGGCTCGCTCAGCCCGGCCGTGGCGCTGGCCCGGGAGAGCGGGGCCGGCCTCTTCGTACTGGCGCTGACCTCGAACCCGGAGGGCCCCGAGGTGCAGCACGCGGTGCGCGGCGACGGCCGGACGGTCGGCGCGACCATGCTGGCCCACCTGGCCGCCGAGAACGCCGGGGAGGAGCCGCTGGGCTCCTTCGGCGCCGTCGTCGGTGCCACGGTCGGCGACCTGTCGTCGTACGACCTCGACATCAACGGCCCGCTGCTCGCACCGGGCGTCGGGGCGCAGGGGGCGACGGCGGCCGACCTTCCCACGGTGTTCGGGGCGGCGGTGCGCAACGTGGTTCCAAACGTGAGCCGAGGTGTTTTGCGTCACGGTCCCGATGTCGGGGCCCTGAGGGCGGCCGCGGACCGGTTCGCGGGCGAGATCCGGGATGTCCTCGCAGGTCGGTGAGGACTCCGATGAGCGCTCCGGTGAGCACTTCGGCGACGGCCGAAGCGTGAATACATCCTCAAATCCGGGGCAGTATGTCTGAAATGTCTGGCCTGACGGAGGCTGACCAGGACTTTTCCGCTGTTCTCGCTGACTCCGGCGGACTTGCCCGCTAGTCTCCGAGCAGAGTCAACGGGCAAGCGTGTTGCTCGTAGCTCCCCAGGTGAGGGCCGACTAGGTTCCTCACCGGTCCGTATCCGACAGTTCGACATCCGAGGTGACGTAGGCGTGGCTCTTCCGCCCCTTACCCCTGAACAGCGCGCAGCCGCGCTCGAAAAGGCCGCCGCGGCTCGCCGGGAGCGGGCCGAGGTCAAGAATCGACTCAAGCACTCCGGCGCCTCTCTCCACGAGGTCATCAAGCAGGGTCAGGAAAACGACGTCATCGGCAAGATGAAGGTCTCCGCCCTGCTCGAGTCCCTGCCGGGCGTGGGCAAGGTCCGCGCCAAGCAGATCATGGAGCGACTCGGGATCTCCGAGAGCCGCCGGGTGCGTGGCCTCGGGTCCAACCAGATCGCGTCCCTGGAGCGCGAGTTCGGCAGCACCGGCTCCTGATCACCGGGCCGCCCGGGACGCACGTCCCGGGCAACCTGCGATTGCTGGAATAATCGCTGCATGGCTGCAACATTCCGGGGGACGACCCCCGAGCCCCCGGACGTACGTCCGCGGCTGACCGTGCTCTCCGGCCCCTCCGGGGTCGGTAAGAGCACGGTCGTCGCCCATATGCGCAAGGTGCACCCCGAGGTCTGGCTCTCGGTGTCGGCGACGACCCGCAAGCCCCGCCCGGGCGAGAAGCACGGAGTGCAGTACTTCTTCGTCTCCGACGAGGAGATGGACAAGCTCATCGCCAACGGCGAGCTCCTGGAGTGGGCCGAATTCGCGGGCAACCGCTACGGCACCCCGCGACAGGCGGTGCTGGAGCACCTGGAGTCCGGTGTGCCGGTGCTGCTGGAGATCGACCTCCAGGGCGCCCGGCAGGTCCGCGAGTCCATGCCGGAAGGCCGGCTGGTGTTCCTGGCTCCCCCTTCCTGGGAGGAGCTGGTGCGCAGGCTCACCGGACGGGGCACCGAGCCGCCCGAGGTGATCGAGCGCCGTCTGGACGCTGCCAAGATCGAACTGGCGGCGGAGCCGGAGTTCGACGAGACGCTGGTCAACACCTCCGTCGAGGACGTGGCGCGCGAGCTGCTAGCCTTGATGGACGTTGTGTGATCGTCTCTGGTCATTCAGACTGAATCTTTCCCATCCATCGGAAGGCAGAGCGTGTCCTCTTCCATCACCGCGCCCGAGGGCATCATCAACCCTCCGATCGACGAGCTCCTCGAGGCCACCGACTCGAAGTACAGCCTCGTGATCTACGCGGCCAAGCGTGCCCGCCAGATCAACGCGTACTACTCGCAGCTCGGCGAGGGTCTCCTGGAGTACGTCGGTCCGCTCGTCGACACCCACGTCCACGAGAAGCCGCTCTCCATCGCCCTGCGCGAGATCAACGCGGGTCTGCTGACCTCCGAGGCCGTCGAAGGCCCGGCACAGTAGTGCTGCAGTAGTACTTTCGTATTGCAGTTGACTTACCCACAGGCCCGGCAGCCGACTGTCGGGCCTGTGGTGTGTGATGGAGTCGTGCGCCGGGGCCGGTGCACGGGAGCCGAGTGCGGGGAGAGACGGTGCGCAAGCCGAAGGTCGTGCTGGGGGTCAGCGGTGGCATCGCCGCCTACAAGGCCTGCGAGCTGCTGAGAAGGTTCACCGAGTCGGGCCATGACGTCCGGGTCGTCCCCACCGCCTCCGCGCTGCACTTCGTCGGCGCCGCCACCTGGTCCGCCCTGTCCGGCAACCCCGTCTCCACCGAGGTCTGGGACCACGTCGAAGAGGTCCCGCACGTCCGGATCGGCCAGCACGCCGACCTGGTCGTGGTCGCCCCCGCCACCGCCGACATGCTCGCCAAGGCGGCCCACGGCCTCGCCGACGACCTGCTCACCAACACCCTCCTCACGGCCCGCTGCCCGGTCGTCTTCGCCCCCGCGATGCACACCGAGATGTGGGAGCACCCGGCCACCCAGGAGAACGTGGCCACGCTGCGCCGTCGCGGCGCCGTCGTCATCGAACCGGCGGTCGGCCGACTCACCGGCGTCGACACCGGCAAGGGCCGGCTGCCCGACCCGGCGGAGATCTTCGAGGCCTGCCGCCGCGTCCTCGCGCGGGGGGTGCGGGAGCCCGACCTGGCCGGCCGCCATGTCGTCGTCTCCGCCGGCGGTACCCGGGAGCCCCTCGACCCGGTCCGCTTCCTCGGCAACCGCTCCTCCGGCAAGCAGGGCTACGCCCTCGCCCGTACGGCCGCCGCGCGGGGCGCCCGGGTGACGCTGGTCGCGGCCAACACCACCGGCCTGCCCGACCCGGCCGGCGTGGACGTCGTCCCGGTCGGTACGGCCGTACAGCTGCGGGAGGCCGTGCTCAAGGCGGCCGCCGACGCCGACGCCGTGGTCATGGCCGCCGCCGTCGCCGACTTCCGCCCCGCGGTCTACGCGGCCGGGAAGATCAAGAAGAAGGACGGCCAGGATCCCGAGCCGATCGTCCTGGTGCGGAATCCGGACATTCTCGCGGAGATCTCGGCCGACCGGGCGCGGCCCGGACAGGTGATCGTGGGCTTCGCCGCCGAGACCGACGACGTCCTCGCCAACGGCCGCACCAAGCTGGCGCGCAAGGGCTGCGACCTGCTCGTGGTGAACGAGGTGGGGGAGCGCAAGACCTTCGGCTCCGAGGAGAACGAGGCCGTGGTGCTGGGCGCCGACGGCAGTGAGACGCCTGTGCCGCACGGGCCCAAGGAAGCCCTCGCCGACATCGTGTGGGACCTGGCCGCGGCCCGACTGGGTTAACTTTTTCCGGCCATTTGTCAACTTTCCCGGACGCCACATTAGGGTGTGGGGGCCCTGTTCAACGCCGCCGCTCATTGGGCAGAATGCCCGTGCCGCAGGTCACAGCACTTCCGAGTGTCGAGACAGGTGGGCCGGCGGCGGAGTACGACCGATAAACTGTTCTCGGATGATGCCGGGCGCAGCTCCCCGTGTCGTCCGCCAATGATCAGCCAGCAGCCGCTGCAACCCCAGGGAGCGTTGTGTCCCGTCGCCTGTTCACCTCGGAGTCCGTGACCGAGGGTCACCCCGACAAGATCGCTGACCAGATCAGCGACACCATTCTCGACGCGCTTCTGCGCGAGGACCCGACCTCCCGGGTCGCCGTCGAGACGCTGATCACCACCGGCCTGGTGCACGTGGCCGGCGAGGTCACGACCAAGACGTACGCGGACATCGCGACGCTGGTCCGCAACAAGATCCTCGACATCGGCTACGACTCGTCCAAGAAGGGCTTCGACGGCGCCTCCTGCGGCGTGTCCGTGTCGATCGGCGCGCAGTCCCCGGACATCGCGCAGGGTGTGGACACGGCGTACGAGAACCGGGTCGAGGGCGACGACGACGAGCTCGACAAGCAGGGCGCCGGCGACCAGGGCCTGATGTTCGGTTACGCGACCGACGAGACGCCGACCCTGATGCCGCTGCCGATCTTCCTGGCGCACCGCCTGTCCAAGCGCCTGTCCGAGGTCCGCAAGAACGGCACCATCCCCTACCTGCGCCCGGACGGCAAGACGCAGGTCACCATCGAGTACGACGGCGACAAGGCCGTCCGCCTCGACACGGTCGTCGTCTCCAGCCAGCACGCCTCGGACATCGACCTGGAGTCGCTGCTCGCCCCCGACATCCGCGAGTTCGTCGTGGAGCCGGAGCTGAAGGCCCTGCTGGACGAGGGCATCAAGCTCGACACCGAGGGCTACCGCCTGCTGGTCAACCCGACCGGCCGCTTCGAGATCGGCGGCCCGATGGGTGACGCCGGCCTGACCGGCCGCAAGATCATCATCGACACCTACGGCGGTATGGCCCGCCACGGTGGCGGTGCCTTCTCCGGCAAGGACCCGTCCAAGGTCGACCGCTCCGCCGCCTACGCCATGCGCTGGGTCGCCAAGAACGTCGTCGCGGCCGGCCTGGCCTCCCGCTGCGAGGTCCAGGTGGCCTACGCGATCGGCAAGGCCGAGCCCGTCGGTCTGTTCGTGGAGACCTTCGGCACCGCCAAGGTCGACGCCGAGAAGATCGAGAAGGCCATCGACGAGGTCTTCGACCTGCGTCCGGCCGCGATCATCCGCGACCTCGACCTGCTCCGCCCGATCTACGCCCAGACCGCGGCGTACGGCCACTTCGGCCGCGAGCTCCCCGAGTTCACCTGGGAGAAGACGGACCGCGTGGACGCCCTGCGCAAGGCCGTGGGCCTGTAGCCCCGGAGCCACCTCGGCGAAGGCCCGGTTCCCCTTCGGGGGAGCCGGGCCTTCGTCGCGTCCGCCGGGCGCGGAAATCGGCTGGCCGCAGTGACGGGGTGATCAGTACCGTGGTGCCGTCCCGGTGCGATGGCTGCGGTTACTTCCGTGGAGCGTGCCTTTGGGTGCGCGGTGAAGCTGGTGTGTTTCGACCGTCGCCGGGCTGATCTCGGGACACCGGCGCCGCCCGGTGCGCAGGCCTCGGATACTTCCTTCCGGGTGATTCCCCGCAGGTTCGAATCCTGCTGCCGGTTCCGGACCGGTATGGCCGAGTGGTCCAAGGCAGAAGACCGCCGTACGGCGGTCCGCGGCCGTAATGATCTCGGGCGGCGTCGGTTGTCAGTGGCGTTTGGTAAGAATGCAGGCGTGAGCAGCGACAACGGGCAGGGGGGCGGGGGCGCCGAAGGAGCGCCGCCGGAGCAGCTCGCGCTCATTCGGGAGAGTGTGCGCGGGGCCAAGGTGCCCCGGGCCAAGCCGCGGACCTGGCGCGGGGCCGCGCTGGCCGAGCGGCTGCCGGTCGCCCGGGTGCTCGTGGACAAGGGCGTACTCCATCTCGACCGGTACTTCGACTACGCCGTCCCGGCCGAACTGGACGCCGACGCACAGCCGGGGGTGCGGGTGCGGGTGCGGTTCGGGGCCGGCCGGCACCGGGTGCGGGACGGGCGCCGGGAGGGCGGGGGGCTCATCGACGGGTTCCTCGTGGAGCGGCTCGACGAGTCCGACTACGCGGGGCCGCTGGCCGCGCTGGCCCAGGTGGTGTCGCCCGAGCCGGTACTGAGCGAGGAACTGCTGCGGCTCGCCCGGGCCGTCGCCGACCGGTACGCGGGGAGCCTCGCGGACGTGTTGCAGCTGGCCGTGCCGCCGCGCAGCGCACGGGCCGAGAAGCGACCGTCCCCCGAGCCGTTGCCGCCCCCGCCGGTGCCCGAGGCCGGATCCTGGACGCGGTACGAGCACGGCGCCGCCTTCGTCGAGTCGTTGGCCTCCGGTGGCGCGCCGCGTGCGGTGTGGAACGCCCTGCCTGGGCCCGGGTGGAGCGAGGAGATCGCCCGGGCCGTCGCCGCCACGCTCGCCTCGGGACGCGGCGCGCTCGTCGTCGTACCGGACGGGCGGGCCGCCGCGCGGGTCGATGCCGCGCTGACCGAGGTGCTGGGCGAAGGGCGGCATGCGCTGCTCACGGCCGACGCCGGGCCCGAGAAGCGGTACGCGCAGTGGCTCGCCGTCAGCCGCGGTGCGGTGCGGGCGGTGGTGGGGACGCGGGCCGCCATGTTCGCGCCGGTACGGGACCTCGGGCTCGTCGCGATCTGGGACGACGGGGACGACAGCCACAGTGAGCAGCACGCCCCGCAGCCGCATGCCAGGGATGTGCTGCTGCTGCGCGCCGCCCTGGACAAGTGCGGCTTTCTGCTCGGGGGTTGGAGCTGCACCGTGGAGGCCTCGCAGCTCGTGGAGAACGGCTGGGCGCGGCCTCTGGTGGCGGGCAGGGAACAGGTGCGGCGGGCCGCGCCGCTGGTCCGGACGGTCGGGGACGGGGACCTGGCGCGGGACGAGGCCGCGCGGGCCGCACGGCTGCCGACGCTCGCCTGGCAGGCGGTGCGGGACGGACTGCGTCACGGGCCGGTACTGGTGCAGGTGCCCCGGCGGGGGTACGTGCCGCGGATGGCCTGCGCCCAGTGCCGGGCTCCGGCGCGCTGCCGGCACTGCGCCGGTCCGCTGGAGGCGCGGGACGCCGGGGCGCTGGGGTGCGGGTGGTGCGGGCGTGCGGAGAGCGACTGGCACTGCCCCGCGTGCGGTGGCTTCCGGCTGCGGGCCCAGGTGGTCGGGGCCCGGCGGACCGCCGAGGAACTGGGGCGGGCGTTTCCCGCCGTGCCCGTACGGACCTCGGGGCGCGAGCAGGTGCTGGACACCGTGCCGGGGACGCCCGCGCTGGTCGTGAGCACACCGGGCGCCGAACCGGTCGCCGAGGGCGGCTATGCGGCCGCCCTGCTGCTGGACGGCTGGGCCATGCTCGGGCGGCCCGACCTGCGGGCCGGTGAGGACGCGCTGCGGCGGTGGATCGCGGCTGGGGCGCTGGTGCGGCCGCAGGAGGAGGGCGGCACCGTGGTCGTCGTCGCGGAGCCGACGCTGCGGCCCGTGCAGGCGCTGGTGCGCTGGGATCCCGTCGGGCACGCGGTGCGGGAGCTCGCCGAGCGTGCCGAGCTGGGGTTTCCGCCGGTGTCGCGGATGGCGGCGGTGTCGGGTCCGGCGGAGGCGCTCGCGGAGTTCCTTGCGTCGGCCGAACTACCCCCGGACGCGGAGGTGTTGGGGCCGGTTCCGGTGCCCGAGGTGCGGGCCGGGGCGCCTCGTCGGGCGGGGGCGCCGCCGCCCGGGGAGCACTGGGAGCGGGTGCTGGTACGGGTGCCGCCCGGGAGCGGTGCCGCGCTGGCGGCCGCCCTGAAGACGGCTCAGGCCGCGCGGATGGCGCGGGGGAACGGGGAGGCCGTACGGGTGCGGGTCGATCCGCCGGACATCGGCTAGCGGGCAGGAGGGCGATGCGGGGGCCCTGCGGGGAGGCGCTGCGGGGGGAGAGGCCAGGGGGTGGTGGCTGGGTAGACGGCTGCCCTCCCGGGCGTTCGCCGGGAGGGCAGAGGGCGGGTCAGCGCCTTGAGGGCAGCCGTTGTGCTGGGGCAGCCGTTGACCGGATCAGGTGTTGTCCGAGCCGGGTGTGTTCGAGCCGGGTGTGTCCGAGCCGGGTGTGTCCGAGTCAGCCGTTGCGCGGGCCGGGGAAGGCCGTTGGCCTCGCCTCGTCGCGGAGGGTGGGGCTGCCCGCGGTCGGCTGGGTCGGCATGGAGCGGGCGGCCGGGACCGTGGGCACCGAGGGCAGGCCGACGCCCATGTTGAGGGCGCGAGCGCCGGACGGCTCGGTCGGCCGTTCGGTCTCGGCGGCCGGTGTCGGCTGGGCCGCGGCGCGGCGGGCGCCGTAACGGCGGTGCACCGCCTGCTTGGTCACCCCGAGCGCGGAGCCCACCGCGTCCCACGAGAAGCCGAGTGAGCGGTCGAAGTCCACGGCGGCCGTGACCAGGGTTTCGACACTGTCCCGGAGTTCCTGGGCGAGGCGGACCGTCGGGGCGGGGGCGCGTCCGTAGACGACGAAGCCCGTGGACGGGCCGGAGCGGCGCGGGCGGTAGACGTTGCCCAACTGGGCGGTGAGCGTGCGCAGTGCGTCCACCTGCCGGCGGACCCGCTCGATGTCCCGCACCAACAAGTGCAGGCTGGCCCGGGCCTGGGCGTCGTGGGTTGCGTGGTCGGCCATGAACAAGCCTCTCGAACCGGCGTTGAAAGGAATGGGCCGCGTATGCGGCCCGTTGTGGTCAACTCTTACTTGACCAACGCGTGGGCGCGCCGCTGGTCACGGTGTGGGGGCGTATGGGCATATGCGTACGCCGGGGTGTCGCCGTGTTCTCCCGCCCGCGCACCGCCCGTTCGGTTGGCAGAGAGGCCGAGCGACCAGTGGGGGTGTGCGCCGTCGGCGGCTCACGGTTCGCGGCTTACGGCATTCGGCATACGGCCTACGCGTTACGGCTGGCGATTCGCGGCTGGCGGGCTGGCCGGCTGGCGGGCTGGCGGGCTGGCGGGCTGGCGGGCTGGTGGGCTCGCGGGTTGGCGGGTTGGCGGGTTGGCGGGCTCGCGGGTTGGCGCGTTGGCGGCCCGGTGGGCCGGTGGGTTGGCGGGTTGGCGGGTTGGCGGGCTCGCGGGTTGGCGGGCTTGTTGCTCGCGGGGTGTGGGCCGTGGGCCGCCGTGGGCTGTGGTTTGTCGGTGGTGGGTTTGGGTTGCGGCATAGACTTGTGTGTTGCCCGTGTTCGTCGTGTCCGAGAGGCCCTCAGTCGCCCATGAAGCTTGTCTTCGCCGGTACCCCCGAAGTCGCCGTTCCCGCTCTGGACGCTCTCATCGCCTCCGGGCGGCATGAGGTGGCCGCCGTGGTCACGCGGCCCGACGCGCCGGCCGGGCGGGGCCGCAGGCTGATCGCTTCGCCGGTGGCCGAGCGGGCGATGGAGGCCGGCATCGAGGTGCTGAGGCCGCAGAAGCCGCGCGATCCGGAGTTCCTGGAGCGGCTGAAGGCCATCGCGCCCGACTGCTGCCCGGTGGTGGCGTACGGAGCACTGCTGCCGCGGGTCGCGCTCGACGTGCCGGCCCACGGGTGGGTCAACCTGCACTTCTCGTTGCTTCCCGCGTGGCGTGGCGCGGCGCCCGTCCAGCACTCCCTCATGGCGGGCGACGAGATCACGGGCGCGTGCACCTTCCTGATCGAGGAGGGCCTCGACTCCGGGCCCGTCTACGGGACCGTCACCGAGGAGATCCGGCCTACCGACACCAGCGGCGACCTGCTGACGCGGCTCGCGTTCGCCGGGTCCGGGCTGCTCGCCGCCACCATGGACGGCATCGAGGACGGCACGCTCAAGGCCGTACCGCAGTCGGCCGAGGGCATCACCCTCGCTCCGAAGATCACCGTCGAGGACGCCAAGGTCGACTGGTCGGCGCCCGCGCTGCGGGTCGACCGGGTGGTGCGCGGCTGCACTCCCGCCCCCGGTGCCTGGACCACCTTCCGCGGCGAGCGGCTCAAGCTGATCCAGGTCGCGCCGGTGCCCGAGCGGACCGATCTCGCCCCGGCGCAGATCGCCGTCGGGAAGAACAGCGCGCACGTGGGGACGGGGTCGTACGCCGTGGAACTGCTCTGGGTACAGGCCCAGGGCAAGAAGCCGATGCGGGCGGCCGACTGGGCGCGTGGTGTGCGCATCGGCGCCGGAGAGACCCTCGGCGACTGAGCCGCCCCTTCTCGGCAGCGGCTTTCCGGTGTGCGCGACGTACGCTGGGAGTCGCATCATTCCCATACCCGGAGCACCTTTTTCGTGAGCCAGCAGTCCAGGGGGCCGCGTCGGCCCGCCAAGCCCTACCGCCGTCCCCAGAAGGACCCCGTCCGTCTCCTCGCCTTCGAGGCGCTGCGCGCCGTGGACGAGCGGGACGCGTACGCCAACCTCGTGCTGCCACCGCTGCTGCGCAAAGCGCGGGAGAAAGGTGACTTCGACGGAAGGGACGCGGCCCTCGCCACCGAGTTGGTCTACGGGACGCTGCGCCGGCAGGGGACGTACGACGCGATCATCGCCGAGTGCGTGGACCGGCCGCTGCGCGAGGTCGACCCGCCGGTGCTGGACGTGCTGAGTCTGGGCGCGCACCAGCTGCTCGGCACGCGGATCCCGTCCCACGCCGCCGTCTCCGCCTCCGTCGAGCTGGCCCGGGTGGTGCTGGGCGACGGGCGTGCCAAGTTCGTCAACGCCGTGCTGCGCAAGGTCGCGCAGGACGATCTCGACGGCTGGCTCGCGAAGGTCGCACCGCCCTACGACCAGGACCCCGAGGACCATCTCGCCGTCGTGCACTCGCACCCGCGGTGGGTCGTCTCCGCGCTCTGGGACTCGTTGGGCGGAGGCCGCGCGGGGATCGAGGACCTGCTGGCCGCCGACAACGAACGGCCCGAGGTGACACTGGTCGCCCGGCCCGGGCGGGCCACCCCCGAGGAACTGCTCGACGAGGAGGCGGCCGTGCCGGGGCGCTGGTCGCCGTACGCGGTGCGGCTCAGCGAGGGCGGGGAGCCCGGCGCCATCGAGGCCGTCCAGGAGGGGCGCGCCGGGGTACAGGACGAGGGCAGCCAGCTGGTGGCCCTCGCGCTCGCCAACGCCCCGCTCGACGGCCCTGACGGGACCTGGCTCGACGGCTGCGCCGGGCCCGGCGGCAAGGCCGCGCTGCTCGCCGCGCTCGCCGCGGAGCGCGGGGCGGTGCTCCTCGCTTCGGAGAAGCAGCCGCACCGGGCCGGTCTGGTCGAGAAGGCGCTGTCCGGCAATCCGGGGCCGTACCAGGTGATCGCCGCCGACGGCACCCGGCCGCCGTGGCGGCCCGGCACCTTCGACCGGGTGCTGATGGACGTCCCCTGCACCGGTCTCGGCGCCCTCCGCCGGCGTCCGGAGGCGCGCTGGCGCCGTCGGCCCGAGGACCTCGACAACTTCGCTCCGCTGCAGCGTGCGCTGCTGCGGACGGCGATCGACTCGGTGCGGGTGGGCGGGGTCGTCGGGTACGCCACGTGCTCGCCGCATCTCGCGGAGACGCGGGCGGTGGTCCAGGACGTGCTCAAGCAGCGGCAGGAGACGGAGCTGCTGGACGCGCGTCCGCTGCTGCCAGGCGTGCCCGCCCTGGGCGAGGGCCCGGACGTCCAGCTGTGGCCGCATCTGCACGGCACGGACGCGATGTACCTGGCGCTGATCCGGAGGACCGGCTGAGGGCGGGGGGCCTTACGGGCGCTCGCCGGGTGCCGCCCGCGCCCACCCGTGCCGCTCCGGCGGCACGACTGCCCGCGGCAGGATGACAGGATGAGCCGGCACGAGCGCCCGCGGCTGGGACGAAGCGGCAGGCGAAGCGCCCCCTACGGGGCGCGAGGAACCGCGCGATCGGCCACGAACTATCTGCACTGTCCAAACAACGGTCCCCATCCCGAACCTGAATCGGCCCTCCCCGTCGGGGCATGGCAGGCTTGACGCATGGCAGCGCAGATCAACCCCAGCATCCTGTCCGCCGACTTCGCCCGCCTCGCGGACGAGGCCAAGGCGGTCGAAGGCGCCGACTGGCTCCACGTCGACGTCATGGACAACCACTTCGTCCCGAACCTCACGCTCGGTGTGCCGGTCGTAGAATCCCTGGCCCGGGCCACGGACACCCCGCTGGACTGCCATCTGATGATCGACGCCCCCGATCGCTGGGCACCCCAGTACGTCGAAGCGGGTGCCTCGTCCGTCACCTTCCACGTGGAGGCGGCGGCGGCCCCGGTGCGGCTCGCGCGCGAGATCCGGGCGAAGGGCGCCCGCGCCGCCATGGCGCTCAAGCCCGCGACGCCCATCGAACCGTACGAGGACCTGCTCCCCGAGCTGGACATGCTGCTCATCATGACGGTGGAGCCGGGCTTCGGCGGCCAGGCGTTCCTCGACATCATGCTGCCGAAGATCCGCCGCACCCGGGAGTTGATCAGCAAGCACGGGCTGGAGCTTTGGCTGCAGGTCGACGGAGGAGTTTCGGCGTCGACGATCGAACGGTGTGCGGACGCCGGAGCCGACGTTTTTGTGGCAGGTTCGGCGGTGTACGGGGCAAACGACCCGGCAGAGGCGGTACGTGCACTACGCAGCCAGGCCGAGGCGGCCACGGCTGCCGCGTCCTGGGCGTGCGACCACTGAGGTACGGGAACGTGAACGGCTCCGATCAGGGCTGATCGACTGCGCCGGATCTGCGAGGATGAACGGCGTATCCAGAGTGTGAACAGCAGTGAGGAGATGGCCGTGTCGGGTATGTCGGCGGGCCGGTCAGCCATGCGGATGGGACCCGCTGAGCTGGTGCAGGCGGCGGCCATGGCCCGCCGCTTCTACCTTGAGGGCAAGTCCAAGATCCAGATCGCCGAGGAGTTCGGCGTCAGCCGCTTCAAAGTGGCCCGGGTACTGGAGACTGCCCTCGAAAGGGATCTCGTACGCATCGAGATCCGTGTGCCGGCCGAACTGGACGCCGAGCGCTCCGACGCGCTCCGCGCCCGTTACGGCCTGCGGCACGCCGTGGTGGTCGAGTCCCCGGCCGAGGCGGAGGAGACCCCCGACCCCGAGAATCTCGGAGAAGTGGCCGCCGACCTGCTCGGCGAGCTGGTCAACGAGGGCGATGTGCTCGGCCTCGCCTGGGGCCGGTCCACCATCCACATGGCGGCGGCGCTCGACCGGCTGCCCCCGTGCACGGTGGTGCAGCTGACGGGTGTGTACGACGCGGGGACCTCTGAGCGCGGTTCGGTCGAGGCCGTCCGGCGCGCCGCCCAGGTGTCCGGCGGCGACGCCCACCCCATCTACGCGCCGATGCTGCTGCCGGACGCGGCCACCGCGGCCGCGCTGCGGAACCAGACCGGTATCGCCCGGGCCTTCGAGTACTTCGACAAGGTCACGGTCGCCTGTGTCTCCATCGGCTCCTGGGAGCGCGGTATCTCGACGGTGCACGACATGCTCAGCGACGAGGAGCGTGCGCACTACGCCACGCTCGGCGTCGCCGCCGAGATGGCCGCGCACCTCTTCGACGCCGAGGGCCGCCGGGTCGGACGCGACCTGGGGGAACGATGCATCACGGTCAAGGCCGACCAGCTGCGCCGTATCCCCGAGGTCGTCGCGATCGCGGGCGGGCAGCGCAAGGCGGCCGCGATCGACGCGGTGCTGAGGTCGGGGCTGGTCACCAGCCTCGTCACCGACACCTCGGCGGCGGACTACCTGATGACGGCGGGGCCGACGCCCAAGCCGACGCTGAACCGTTCCGACCCCGACGGTTCCTGACGGGATCGCCGCGGCGGCATCGGTGACAACGCTGCCGCGGTGGTCCCTGGTGCCCGGGTCCGTGTCAGGCGCCGGTCGTGAGCACCATCCGGAAGCGGGCCTCGTTGCGCATCATGCGGTCGTACGCGGCGGCCGCCTCCGCCAGCGGAGCCTCCTCGACCCAGGCCCGCACCCCCTGCTGCGCGGCGAAGGCGAGGGTGTCCTCGACGTCCATCGCGTCTCCGCTCGGATGACCGTGCACGGTACGGGAGTTGGTGATGAGCTGGAGCGGGGACAGCCGCATGGGGGCCGCGTCGATGCCCACCACGAGCAGTTCACCGTTGGCCTTCAGACCGTCCACCGCGACGGCCATGGCGTCGGCGTTGGCCGCGGTCGCGAGGACCGCACTCGCACCGCCGAGCGCGGTCAGCTCGGCCGCCACGTCCTGCCGGGTCGAGTCGATGTAGTGGCGGGCGCCCAACTCCCGGGCCAGTGACGCCTTTTCCTCCCCGCGTGCGATGACCGCCGTGTCGAAGCCCATGCTGGCGGCGAACTGCACGCCCAGATGGCCGAGGCCGCCCAGGCCCAGGACGGCGACCAGGTCTCCGGGGCGGGCCTGGCTGCGGCGCAGCGCGGCGAAGGTGGTGACCCCCGCGCAGGCCAGTGGCGCGGCCTCCACGGCGGTCAGCTCGTCCGGGATGCGGGCCAGTGCGTTGGCCGGGACGGTGACGGACTCCGCGTAGCCGCCGGGGTAGGCGAGGCCGGGTACCTGGGCCCGCTCGCAGTGCACGAAGTCACCGCGCCGGCAGGGGTCGCAGTAGGTGCAGTGGCCGCCGAACCAGCCGACGGCGACCCGGTCGCCCACCGCCCAGCGCTGCACACCGGGGCCGACCTCCGCGATCCGGCCGGCGATCTCGTGGCCGGGCGTGACCGGGAAGGCCAGACCCGGAAGGTGGTTGTCGACGAAGTGCGAGTCGGTGTGGCAGACCCCGCACGCCTCCACGGCGATGCGGACCTGACCGTGGGCGGGCGCGACGGCCTCGCTCTCGACGACTTGCAGCTTCCCGGACGGCTCGGCGACCGCTACCGATCGGATCGTGGACATGACTCAACTCCGTTGGGGGTGAGGGTGGGGGAGGGGGAGCAGGAAAGGGAGGGGCGGGGAGGGGAGGGGAGGGGAGGGGAGGGACGGGAGCAGCACAACCGACCGCCCTGGGCGGCACGGCACGGCGGCACGGCGGCGCCACATGGTCGGGTGCGGGAGAGACGAGAGACGCGCTCTGGGAGCGGCGGCCTTGAAGGAACGCGGCCTCGGAAACGGGCCTCAGGAAAGTGATCTCAGGAACGCGGCCTCAGGAAGGCGGCCTCAGGAACGTGGCCCTCAGGAACGAGGTCAGGAAACCGGCTCCGCGGGACCGGCGGCCAGCGCCGCGTCCATCAGGACGGTGGCCGCCTGCCGGGCGACCGCGCCCGCCGACGGGTCGCGGTCCATCCGGGCGGACAGACCGCCCCCGTCGTACAGCAGGTGGAGCTGGCGGGCGAGGATCTCGGGATCCGGGGCGCCGGCCTCCCGGGCGAGGTCGGTGAACAGCGCCCGGACCCAGGCACGGTAGGTGTCAGAGACCTCTTCGATGGCGCTGCCGTGCTTGGCCTCCGCGCTGGCCGCCACGAAGGCGCACCCGTGGTAGCTCTGCTCGGCGAAGAGCGCGGCCTGCGCGTCGAAGACGGCCAGCAGCCGCTCCCGCGGATCGTCGGTGCCGTCGACGGCGCGCAGCAGGCGGGTGGACAGCTTGGCGTACCGGGAGTCGAGATAGGCGCGGACGAGCTGTTCCTTGCCGCCGAAGGTGTTGTACAGCGAGGCCTTGGCGACCCCGGCGCGCTCGATGATCCGGTCGATCCCGACCGTCTGCACGCCCTCCGCGTAGAACAACTCGTTCGCGGCCGACAGCAGTCGCTCCCGGGCCGTGGGAGCCTTGGCAGTCAACGTCTTCGTCATGCCACCCACCTTCTCGACACTTCCACTCTACGACTGGCCAGACCGGTCTACTCAGTCACCGGGACACCGCGTCGGCGCGCTCGGCCTCCCGGGCCTCCACGGCGGGCGAGCCTCCGGCGGCCACCAGGACCCCGGGCGCGCTCTGCGGGCCGCGGCGCAGCAGCAGGGCGGCGAGGGCCAGCAGCGCCAGGGCGATGACCACCGCGCCGTACTCCTCGGAGGTCGGCACCAGCCCGCCGCCGTGCACCACGAGCGTTCCGGCGAGGACGGAGGGGACGCCCATGCCGAGGTAGGCGACGACGAACAGCAGGGACAGCACGCCCGAGCTCTCGTGCGGCCTGGTCAGCGGCAGCACGGTGCGAATGCCGCCCTGGAAGCCGCTGCCGAAGCCGAAGCCGGCGACGGCCGTACCGACGAAGAACAGCACCGGTGCGCTCTGGTCGACGGCCAGCAGCGTGACGGCGACGCCGACGACCAGCGCTCCGATGCCGGTGTACATCACGGTCGTCGCCGTGGCATTGCGCAGCACGAGGACGGAGGCGGCCGCGACGAACGCGAGGACGAAGAGGCCGAGGCCGCCGTAGACGGCGGAGTCGGAGCCGACCAGGGTGCGGACCAGGGCGGGGCCGAGGGAGCCGTAGAACCCGGCGAGCGCCCAGACGGCGAAGATGACCGGGGCGGCCGCGAGGGCGGCGCCGCGGACCGTGCGCGGAAGCTTGATCTCGGGCACCAGGGCGGCCAGGGCGCCGGGCTCACGGGTGACGGTCTCGTCGATCAGGGCGATGGCCACGGCCTGGGCCACGAACACACCCAGCAGGCCGAGGTAGATCGTGTGGGTCGGGGCGGGCAGGTACTGCACGACGAAACCGCTGACCAGGGCGCCTGTCGCGGTGCCCAGGCCGGGGGCGAAGGCGTTCGCCACAGTGCCCCGGGAGCGGTTGATGTCCATCATCGCGGCGCCGACCGCGCCGAGCGCGGCGCCGGTGGACAGGCCCTGCACGACCCGGGCGACGAGCAGTTCGCCGACGCCCCCGGCGGTGGAGAACAGCACCATCGCGACGGCCTGGGCGGCGATCGCGGTGATCAGGACGGGGCGGCGGCCGACGTGGTCGGACAGCTTGCCGAGGACCAGCAGGCCGGTCAGCACGGCGATGGCGTAGATGCCGAAGACCACGGTGGTGGTGATCGGGCTGAAGCCCCATTCGGCCTGGTAGGAGGCGTAGAGCGGGGTGGGCGCGCTGGAGGCGGCGAGGAAGGAGACGACGACGGAGGCGAGCACGTAGAACGCCGCGCGCGGCGGGATCGGCTTGCTCGACGGCTTGGTTCGCTCGTGCGGTGCGAGGTGGTTCATCGGGGAGATCCTTCGCGGGGCCGGGGCTGGAGACCGTCGGTTCACAGAGGGCGAATGAGTAGACAGGTCTGTCTACATGGCCTGGTCAACGGCATAGACAGGTCTGTCTATTCCGAGAGAGCGAAAAAATCTTGGCGCCGCCGGATCCGGCAGGGAGAACAGCTCCCGGGCCGGGCGGGTGGCCCGCTGTCCTCGCCGCGACCCTCACCGGGCTGAACCGGGTCGGCCGTCTGTCCCGCTGGAGGCACCGGACCGGGGCGCCCGGCACTCGCGGACCTCCGCCGGGCCCGGTAGTGCACCCTGTGAGCCGATCTGGACGCTGTCGCATGGAGCGTCTGCGCCGACCGAGCGCCACCGACCCCGATTATGTGTACGACATACGTGTACGACTTACGTGCGCGGCTCATGTGTACGACAGGCCGAGCGCCGATCGCATCGGGAGGACGCGGTGAGCACTGAACCCCAGCCCGCACGGGAAGCCGAACCCCAGCCGGTGCTAGGACCGTTGACCACCGCCGCGATCTTCCTGGTGGTCACCGTCCGCCCCGGGCACGAGGAGCGGGTACGGGAGGTGCTGGGCGATCTGGGCTCGCTGCGGCGCAGTTTCGGGTTCGGCGCCCCGGAAGCCGCCCTGAGCTGTGTCGCGGGGATCGGCTCCGAGGCCTGGGACCGGCTGTTCGACCATCCGCGCCCGGCCGGACTGCATCCCTTCCGGCCCCTGGAAGGCTCCCGGCACACCGCGGTCGCCACCCCCGGCGACCTCCTCCTCCACATCCGGGCCGGCCGCTTCGACCTCTGCTTCGGGCTGGCCGCCGAGATCATGCACCGGCTGCGCGACGCGGTGACCGTCGAGGACGAGGTGCAGGGCTTCAAGTACCTCGACGCCCGTGACCTGCTGGGCTTCGTCGACGGCACCGAGAACCCGGTCGGCGCCGCCGCCCGCGGGGCCGTCCTGATCGGCGCGGAGGACCCCGCGCACGCCGGCGGCAGCTATGTGATCGTGCAGAAGTACCTGCACGACCTGGACGCGTGGAACGCGCTGCCGGTCGAGACGCAGGAGCGGATCATCGGCCGTACCAAGGCCACCAACATCGAACTGGAGGAGCCGGGCTCGCACGTCGACCTGAACACCGTCACCGGACCGGACGGCGAGGAGCAGGACATCCTGCGCGACAACATGCCCTTCGGCAGCCCCGGCCAGGGTGAGTTCGGCACCTACTTCATCGGGTACGCCCGTACCCCGGACGTCATCGAGCGCATGCTGCGCAACATGTTCCTCGGCACGCAGGACGCCACCCACGACCGGATCCTCGACTTCTCCACGGCGGTCACCGGCACGCTCTTCCACGTACCGTCCGGCGACTTCCTCGACGACCTGCCGCCGGCTCCCGGGAAGGCATGACGCCGGTGCGCATTGTCACGCGGCGCACCGGTGGGATCTACTACCCCGTGATCCCCACAACTCCTCCCGGGCGGTGCTGAGATGACGACGAGTCCGTATCTGGTCGTGCTCGACCTCGCCGGGGTCGAGGACAAGGCCGGTCTCATGGACCGCGCCGTCCTCGCCCTGAGCCTGCCCGACTGGTTCGGCCGCAACTGGGACGCCCTGGCCGACAGCCTTCGCGACCCCTCGGTCTGGCCGCCGGAGGCGGTCGACCGCGGACTCCTCCTGGTCGTGACCGGCTGGCAGGGCTACGCGGGGACCCGGCCGGACGAGTGGAAGACGGCCCAGGACGTGTTCGCCCAGGCCTCGGACGGCGAACCGGGGCTGACGGTGGCGCTCGCCCTCGGCTGAGACGGGAAGCCGTGCGCCGCCACCCTTGGAGGTTCCTCCGAAGCGCCGCTGACCTGCCTGGACGTTCGTCCCGGGCACCGCATACCGGTCGCCATGGGACAATGAAGTACGTGCTTTTCCCTCTGGCCGGCCGGTCCGGGGGTCACCTCTGATCGACCGGGATGTGCGGCACGTGCGTTTCCTCAATGACATCCAGCCCGCGTACGACCTGACGTACGACGACGTCTTCATGGTGCCGAGCCGCTCCGCGGTCGGCTCGCGTCAGGGCGTGGACCTCGACTCGCCGGACGGCACGGGCACCACCATCCCGCTGGTCGTCGCCAACATGACCGCGATCGCGGGACGGCGGATGGCCGAGACGGTGGCCCGGCGCGGCGGACTCGTCGTGATTCCGCAGGACATCCCGATCGACGTGGTCACCGACGTCATCACCTGGGTGAAGAGCCGCCACCTGGTGCTGGACACCCCGATCGTGCTCGCCCCGCACCAGACCGTCGCCGACGCGCTGGCCCTGCTGCCCAAGCGCGCGCACAACGCGGGGGTCGTCGTCGACGAGGACGGCCGCCCCGTCGGCGTCGTCACCGACCGGGACCTCAACGGCGTCGACCGCTTCACCCAGCTGGCCGAGGTCATGTCCCGTGACCTGCTGCTGATCGACGCGGACATCGACCCGCGCGAGGCGTTCAACAAGCTGGACACGGCCAACCGCCGCTACGCGCCCGCCGTCGACCGGGACGGCAAGCTGGCCGGCATCCTCACCCGCAAGGGCGCCCTGCGCGCCACCCTGTACACCCCGGCCACCGACGCGCAGGGCAGGCTGCGGATCGCCGCCGCCGTCGGCATCAACGGGGACTTCGCCGACAAGGCGAAGCAACTGCTGGACGCGGGCGTCGACACGCTCGTCATCGACACCGCGCACGGCCACCAGGAGTCGATGATCAGCGCGATCAAGCTGGTCCGCGGCCTCGACCCGCGGGTCCCGATCGCGGCCGGCAACATCGTCTCCGCCGAAGGCGTCAAGGATCTCGTCGACGCGGGCGCGGACATCATCAAGGTGGGTGTGGGCCCGGGCGCCATGTGCACCACCCGCATGATGACCGGCGTCGGCCGGCCGCAGTTCTCGGCGGTGCTGGAGTGCGCCGCGGAGGCGAAGAAGTACGGCAGGCACGTGTGGGCCGACGGGGGTGTCCGGCACCCGCGGGACGTCGCCATGGCGCTGGCCGCGGGCGCGTCCAACGTGATGGTGGGCTCCTGGTTCGCGGGCACGTACGAGTCGCCGGGCGACCTTCAGCAGGCCGCCGACGGGCGGCTGTACAAGGAGTCCTTCGGCATGGCCTCGGCGCGTGCGGTGCGCAACCGTACGTCCGACGAGTCGGCCTACGACCGGGCCCGCAAGGCGCTCTTCGAGGAGGGCATCTCCACGTCCCGGATGTTCCTCGACCCGGCCCGGCCGGGCGTGGAGGACCTGATCGACTCGATCATCGCGGGCGTGCGGTCCTCGTGCACCTACGCCGGCGCGGGGTCCCTGGAGGAGTTCGCCGAGAAGGCGATCGTGGGGATCCAGAGCGCGGCGGGCTACGCGGAGGGCAAGCCGCTGCACGCCAGCTGGAGCTGACCGGAAGAGGGGGCCTCGTCGCCTTCGGGCGCGGGTCCTCGTGGTCGCTCGCGCCTACGCGGCGGAACGCATATTGATACAGCCCCGGGCCCCTTCGGCACGCGCGGCACCCGGCGTGCAATGAATGTGCACCGTCCGACCACACACGCAACGATCTTGCGTGTACGTGCAAGGTTGCTGCATTACGTCCGTGAAGGGCTGGCTCATAGGGTCATGCGCTGTACGTGGCGTGGCCGGGACCCCGCTCGGTGGGGCCCGGCGGGATGGGCGCCGCCGGTCCCGGCCGCCCAGACCCGCAGCGACGAAGGAGCCGCGCGTGCTTGACCAAGGCGCACCCCCACGAACCGACGTTTCCCCCTCCGTCGGTGCCCGACTGATGCGGCGCAAGCCCGTCGAGCGGCTGGTGGCCGAGGGCGGGCAGGGCGAAGGGGGCACGCTGCGGCGTTCCCTCGGGCTCTGGCAGCTGACGATGATCAGCATCGGCGCCACCCTCGGCACCGGCATCTTCGTGGTCCTCGGCGAGGCCGTCCCCAAGGCCGGCCCGGCCGTCACCCTCTCCTTCGTGATCGCCGGGCTGACCGCGCTCTTCTCGGCGCTCTCCTACGCCGAGCTGGCGGGCACCATCCCGGTCGCCGGCTCCTCGTACTCGTACGCATACGCAACGATGGGCGAGCTGATCGCCTGGGTCTGCGGCTGGTGTCTGCTCCTGGAGTACGGCGTCTCGGTCGCCGCGGTCGCGGTCGGCTGGGGCGAGTACCTCAACGAGCTGCTCGCCGGGACCATCGGCGTCACCCTCCCGAAGGCCCTGTCCGCGCCGCCCGGCGTCGACGGCGGTGTCTTCAACCTGCCCGCCCTGATCGTCGTGCTCCTCGCGATGGTGTTCCTGCTCGGCGGCGCCAAGGAGTCGGCGCGCGCCAACACGATCATGGTGTCTGTGAAGATCGCCGCGCTGGTGCTGTTCTGCGCCATCGGCTTCATGGGCTTCAGGTCCGGCAACTACGCGCACTTCATGCCGCTGGGCATGGCCGGCGTCAGCGCGGCCGGGGCGACGCTGTTCTTCTCGTACATCGGGTTCGACGCGGCCTCCACCGCGGGCGAGGAGGCGAAGAACGCGCAGCGCGACCTGCCCCGGGCCATCATGCTGTCGCTGGTCATCGTGACGGCGCTGTACGTCCTCGTCGCGGCCGTCGCCGTCGGTGCGAAGCCGTGGCGGCAGTTCAACGACTCCGAGGCCGCCCTCGCCCAGATCATGCGGGACGTGACCGGCCAGAGCTTCTGGGGCACCCTGCTGGCCGCCTGCGCGGTCGTCGCCATCGCCAGCGTGGTCCTGACCGTGCTCTACGGCCAGACCCGCATCCTCTTCGCGATGTCCCGGGACGGCCTGGTGCCCAAGGTGTTCGCCAAGGTCCACCCGAAGACCGGCGCGCCCCGGGCCAACACGGTGATCGTCTCCGTCTTCTGCGGGGTCCTGGCCGCCGCGATCCCGCTGGGGCAGCTGGCCGACGCCACCAGCATCGGCACGTTGTTCGCCTTCGGCCTGGTGAACATCGCGGTGGTGGTGCTGCGCCGGACGCGTCCCGCGATGCCCCGTACCTTCCGCGTCCCGCTGTCCCCGCTGCTGCCCGCGCTGGGCTTCGGATTCTGCGTCTGGATGATGGGCAGCCTCTCGGCCGTCACCTGGGTGGTCTTCGGAGTCTGGATGGCGGTCGGGCTCGTGTTCTACTTCGTATACGGCTATCGCCGGTCCCGTCTTGCAACACCTGAAAGCTGAACGACCCCTTGCTGAACGATCTCGACGAACGCATCGTGCACGCCCTCGCCGAGGACGCCCGCCGCTCCTACGCGGACATCGGGCAACTGGTCGGTCTGTCCGCGCCCGCCGTCAAACGGCGCGTGGACCGGCTGCGCGCCACCGGAGCGATCACGGGTTTCACCGTGCGGGTCGATCCTGCGGCCCTCGGCTGGGAGACGGAGGGGTTCGTCGAGATCTACTGCCGGCGCAACACCTCACCGGAGACGATCCAGCGGGGGCTGGAGCGGTACCAGGAGGTGGTGGCCGCGTCCACGGTCACCGGTGAGGCCGATGCGGTCGTGCAGGTCTTCGCGTCGGACATGCGGCACTTCGAGAGGGTGCTGGAGCGGATCGCGGGGGAGCCGTTCGTGGAGCGCACCAAGTCGGTACTGGTGCTGTCGCCGCTGCTGAGAAGGTTCTCCTCAGGGGCACCGGGGTGAGAGCGGGACGGGACGGGGTGCGGTTGTCGGCCGGGTGCGGGTACGTCGTGGCTGATCGCGCGGTTCCCCGCGCCCCTTCGGCCGGCGGTGGTACCGCGCTCTGAAGGGGCGCGGGGAACTGCGCGACAAGCCACACATCACCCGCACCCGGCGTGCGACCGCACCCCCCGTCCCCTATCCCGCGGTCATCCGCGCCAACGCGTTGCTGTCGATGGAGTTGTGCACGCTGAAGCTGACCGCGTCCGACCGGTACCGGTCGTCCGACCACTCCACCGGCCGCCCCTCCCGCGTCGTCGTCACCCGCCTCACGCGCAGCAGCGGGCTCGACCGGCGGACCCCCAGCAGTTCGGCGTCCCGCGCGCCGCAGGCGACCGCGTCGATCACATGCTCGCCGTACGCGAAGACCAACCCCGTGTCCTCGTACAGGCGTTGAGTCACCGACGGGCACTCCGGCTCTATCGCCGCCACCGCCGGGGAGATCCAGTCCGCGTACACCGTCCGCTCCAGCAACACCGGTTCGCCGTCCAGGCCGCGTACCCGGAGTACGTGCAACACCGCTGTGCCGGGGGGAAGTTGCAGGCGGACCGCGTCCTCCTGGGTGGCGGGGCGGTACTCCTGGGACACCACGTGTCCGGTCGCCTCGCGGCCCATCGACCGCGCCCACTGCGCGAAGCTGCGCAGCTCCGCGAAGCTCTGGCTGCGCCGGCTGGCCAGCACCACCCGGCGGGCGCCCTGGCGGGAGCCGATCAGCCCCTCGGAGGTGAGCGCGGCGACGGCCTGGCGGACGGTGCCGCGGGAGACGCCGTACTGCGCCGCCAGCTCCGTCTCCGAGGGCAGCCGACTGCCGACGGTGTACTCCTCACGGTCGATGGCGCGCCGCAGCTCGTCGGCGATCTCCTCGTGTCGCGCCGTCATGCTTCCCCTCTGGATAGGCCGCTGTGCACAGCGTGACCAGCCTAATCGACGTTCCCGGGTGATTCGTGTCAGCCCGGAACCGGTCAGGACTGTGCAGGGAATTGGGGCCCAGGGTTTTTCCGGAGTTCACAGTCCCGACACCCGCGCCGGGCGTACTGTGAGCCAACTTGTTCAGACAAGTTCGCCCGTGCCACCCACAGCGTCACCCACCCTCGTGCGTACTCCCTGGAGAGACCGTGACCGTGTCCCTGCCGAGAACCGCCGTCCTTGGCGGCTCCCTCGCCGTCGTTGCCGCGCTCGCCCTGAGCGCCTGCGGCGCCGCCCCCGACAACTCGGCGTCCACCACCTCCGACGGCAAGAACGCCGCCACCGCCACCTCCGCCGCCGACCTCGGCGGCATGGACAAGCTGGTCGCCGCAGCCAAGAAGGAGGGCACGCTGCACATCATCGCCGTGCCCCGCGACTGGGCCAACTACGGCGCCATCATCGACGGCTTCAAGAAGAAGTACGGCATCAAGATCGAGGACGAGAGCCCCGACGGCTCCAGCCAGGACGAGATCACCGCCGTGACCTCGCGCAAGGGCCAGGACCGCGCCCCGGACGTCCTCGACCTCGGTTCCTCCTTCGCGCTCAGCGCGGCCCAGCAGGGGCTGCTCGCGCCGTACAAGGTCACCTCGTACAACGACATCCCCACCGGTCAGAAGGACCCCCAGGCCCGCTGGTACAACGACTACGGCGGCTACATCTCCATCGGCTGCGACGCCAAGCGCGTCAAGACCTGCCCCACCACCTTCGCCGACCTGCTCAAGCCGCAGTACAAGGGCCAGGTCGCCCTCAACGGCAACCCGACCAAGTCCGGTTCGGCGTTCGGCGGCGTGTACGCGGCCGCGCTCGCCAACAAGGGCTCCTTCGACGACATCCAGCCCGGCCTCGACTTCTTCGCCAAGCTGAAGAAGAACGGCAACTACACGCCCGTCGAGTCCACCCCGGCCACCGTCGAGAAGGGCGAGACGCCCATCTCGATCGACTGGGACTACCTGAACGCCGGGTACGCCGACGAGTTCAAGTCCAAGGGCGTGGACTGGAAGGTCACCATCCCGACCGACGGCCAGTACGCCCAGTTCTACTCCCAGGCCATCAACAAGGACGCCCCGCACCCGGCGGCCGCCCGCCTGTGGCAGGAGTACCTGTACAGCACCGAGGGTCAGAACCTGTGGCTCAAGGGCTACGCCCGCCCGGTCCTGATGACCTCCATGGAGTCCGCCGGCTCCCTGGACAAGACCGCCGCCGCCAAGCTGCCCGCGGTCACCGGCACGCCGTCCTTCCCGACCGAGGCCCAGCAGGACAAGGCCAAGACGGTCCTCGCGACGGGCTGGTCGAAGGCCGTCTCCGGATGACGGCCACGCTCACGCGGGCCGACGTGGCGTCCGCCGCTTCCCAGAAGCGGCGGCGCCGCGCCCCCGGCTGGCTGGCCGTCGTCCCGCTGCTCGTCTTCACGGCCGTCGCCTTCGGGCTGCCGGCCGTGGCCATGCTGAACGGCGCCTTCACGGTCAAGGACCCGGCCAGCGGGGTGTCCTCGTACACCGGGAAGAACCTCACGGACTCCCTCCAGGGGCCCTACCTCACCGCCCTCGTCGGCAGCGTCAAGCTGTCCGCGCTCTCCGCCCTCATCGCGGCCGTCCTCGGGCTGCCGCTCGCGCAGGCCGTGGTCAGCTCGCGCTCCCGGGCGCTGCGCGAGGCCGTGCTCACCGCCTCCGGCGTGCTCGCCAACTTCGGCGGTGTGCCGCTGGCGTTCGCGTTCGTGGCGACCCTCGGCAACGCCGGTGTGCTGACCGTGCGCCTGCACCTCGCGGACCACGGCTGGAACCTGTACAGCTTCTGGGGACTGGTCCTCGTCTACCTCTACTTCCTGATCCCGCTGATGGTCCTCACCATCACCCCGGCCCTGGACGGACTGCGGGCGCAGTGGCGGGAGGCCGCGCTCAACAACGGCGCCACCGGCGTGCAGTACTGGCGGTTCGTGGCGCTGCCCGTGCTCGCGCCCTCGCTGCTCGGCGGTCTCGTGCTGCTCTTCGGCAGCGCCTTCGCCGCCTACGCCACCGCCGCCGCGATGGTCGGCAGCGCGGTCCCGCTGGTCACCCTCCAGATCGCCGACGCCATCTCCGGCAACGTCCTGGTCGGCCAGGAGAACGTGGCCCTCGCCCTGAGCCTGGACATGGTGCTGGTGGCCGGCGTGGTGATGGCCCTGTACCTGCCCCTGCAACGACGGAGCGCCCGATGGCTCGACGCCTGACCCCGTGGCGCTGGGCCGTCCTCGGCCTGGCCGCCCTCTACTTCCTGGTCCCGCTGGGCGCCTCCGTCGTCTTCACGGTCGACGTGCCCGGCCAGGGCGTCACCTTCGACGCCTACTCCCAGATCCTGTCCGCCGACGGCTTCCTCTCCAGCCTGGTGCTCTCGCTGGAACTGGCCGTCGCCACCATCGCCGTCGTGCTGCTGCTGATGGTGCCCGCCGTGGTCGCCCTGCGGCTGAGCGCGCCGAAGCTGCGCCCGGTGGTCGAGATCGTCTGCTCGCTGCCGCTGGTGGTGCCGCCGATCGCGTTCGTCGCCGGGATCGCGAGCGTGCTGAAGTGGGGGCCGGACCACCTGTCCCGGACCCCGCTGTTCGAGACGTTCGTCGCCATCCAGAACCCGGACTTCCCGATCGTCCTGGTCCTCGCGTACGTCGTGATGGCGCTGCCGTTCGTGTACCGGGCGCTGGACGCCGGACTGCGCGCGATCGACGTGCGCACCCTCGTCGAGGCCGCCCGCAGCTGCGGTGCCAACTGGCCGCAGGCCCTGGTGCGAGCCGTGCTGCCCAACCTGCGCGGGGCGCTGCTCAACGCGGCCTTCCTCACCCTGGCGCTGGTGCTCGGCGAGTTCACCGTCGCGCGGCTGCTCGGCTTCCAGCCCTTCGCCGTGTGGATCTACAACGTCGGCGGCTCGCAGGCCCAGATGTCCGTCGCCGTGTCCGTGCTCAGTCTCCTGGTGACCTGGGCCCTGCTCCTCGCGCTCGCCGGTGCCGGCGGCCGTGACCGAACCGCTTCCTCCCGGGGATGAACCATGAGTGTCAGCACGCCTGAGAAGGCCACCACCGCCGCCACCGTCGAATTCCGGTCGCTGCGACGGGAGTTCGGTGCCACCGTCGCCCTCGACGGACTCGATCTGACCGTCCGCCCCGGGGAGTTCCTGGCCCTGCTCGGCCCGTCCGGCTGCGGCAAGACCACCGCGCTGCGCATGCTCGCCGGGTTCGAACACCCCGACTCCGGCGCGGTGCTGGTGGACGGCGAGGACGTCACCTCGGTCCCGGCCCATCGCCGGGACGCCGGGATGGTCTTCCAGTCGTACAGCCTCTTCCCGCATCTGAACGCCGTCGACAACGTGGCGTTCGGGCTGCGCATGCGCAAGGTGCGCACGAGTGAACGGCGGGCGCGGGCCGCCGAGTTGCTGGACCTCGTCGGGCTCGGCGACAAGGGGGAGCGGTTCCCGCACCAGCTCTCCGGCGGCCAGCAGCAGCGCATCGCGCTCGCCCGTGCCCTGGCCCTGCGGCCCCGGGTGCTCCTGCTCGACGAGCCGCTGTCGGCCCTCGACGCCAAAGTCCGGCTGACCCTCCGTGAGGAGATCCGCCGCCTTCAGCAGGAACTCGGCATCACCACCCTGTTCGTGACACACGATCAGGAGGAGGCGCTGTCCGTCGCCGACCGGGTCGCCGTGATGCGTGCCGGGCGGCTCGAACAGTGCGCCGAGCCCGCCGAGTTGTACGGCCGTCCGGCCACCGCCTTCGTCGCCGAGTTCGTCGGCACGATGAGCCGGATCCCGGGCACGGTCAAGGACGACCGGGTCGAGGTGCTCGGTCAGCGGCTGCCGGTCGACGGACAGGCACCGGACGCGAGCGAGGTCGACGTGCTCGTACGGCCCGAGGCGGTCCAGGTGCGCGCCGACGGCACCGGTACGGCCACCGTCGTCGCCACCGCCTTCCTGGGCGCGGTCGTCCGGGTCACCGTACGGCTCGCCGACGGCACCGAGGCCAAGGCCGATCTGCCCGCCCACGAGGCAGCGGGTCTGGGCGCCGGAGCCGCGGTGAGCGTGTCGCTGCCCGAGCGGCCCGTGCTCGTGGCGGACCGTACCCAGAAGTAACGCTTCCGGAAGTCCGGAAGCGTCCAGAAGCCCAGAAGTAAGGAATGACAACAACGTGACCCCCCACCCCCGACTCCCGCTCCAGGCCGTCCTGTTCGACATGGACGGCACGCTCGTCGACACCGAGCGACTGTGGTGGGAGGCGGTGGAACGCGTCGCCGGGCGCACGCTCGGCGAGGCCGACGAGCCCGATGTGCTGGGCCGTCCGGTCGAGTACACCGCCCAGTGGCTGGCCGACAGCACCGGCAGGTCCGGCGCCGACCTCGCGGCCGAGCTGCACCGGGAGTTCGCGGACCGCGTCCGCACCGGCATCGTGCCCCGCCCCGGCGCCCTCGACCTGCTGGACGCGCTCGCCGCGGCCGGCGTTCCCACCGCCCTGGTCACCGCGTCCCCACGCGCGGTCGCCGACCTCGTGCTCGCCGCGCTCGGCGCCGGCCGGTTCGCCGCCTCCGTCACCGCCGACGACACCGGCCGCACCAAGCCCGCCCCCGACCCGTACCTCGCCGCCTGCCGGGCCCTCGGCGTCGACCCGGCGGGCTGTGTCGCCGTCGAGGACACCGAGACCGGGGTCGCCTCCGCCGAGGCGGCCGGCTGCGCGGTCCTCGCCGTCCCCTCGCTCGCGCCGATCGGCGGCGCACCCGGCCGGACCGTCCGGGACACCCTCGTCGGGATCACGCCGAAGCAGCTGAGCGACATGGCCGTACCCGAACTGCGGGTCATGTCCTGGAACCTGTGGCTCGGCGGCAGCCGGATCGACGACCACCGGGCCAAGCAGGTCAAGGCCGTTCTGGAGGCCGGCGCGGACGTCGTCGGACTCCAGGAGACCGCCGGCACCTCGGCCCGGGAACTCGCCGAGGCCCTCGGCTGGTACCACCACACGGCCGGCGAGAACCTCGGGATCATCAGCCGGTACCCCATCACCGCCCGCCTCGGCGACCCGGAGGTCGGTTTCTACGGAGCCGCCGGGGTGCGGATCGCCGTACGCCCCGGACGCGAGGTCGACATCTGGACCGCGCATCTGCACTACACCCCGTACGGGCCCTACGAGTTCCACTTCGACGGGCTCGGGGCGGCCGAGCTGATCGCCCACGAGGAGGTGCGGCTCGGGCAGTTGCGCGAGGCGCTGCGGCGGATCGGCGGTGGGGACGGTGCGGTGCCGGTGGTGCTCGTGGGGGACTTCAACTGCCCGTCCCACCTGGACTGGAGGGATGTCGAGTGGCCGGTGACCAAGGCCGCCGAGCAGGCCGGGTTCCGCGACTCCTACCGGGAGGTCCATCCGGATCCGGTGACCGCGCCGGGGCATACCTGGTCGCCGATCCATCCCGTGCGGGAGGACGGCAGCGGGCGGCCCGAGCCGCAGGACCGGATCGACTACGTGCTGCACAGGGGGCTGCGCGTACTCGACTCCCGGACCTACGTCAGCGGCATCCCCGCGCCCTGGCCCGAGGTGGCGGGCAACGACTGGCCGTCCGACCACGCGGCCGTCGTCAGCACCTTCGCCGTGGAGTCCTGACTCGGGGTTACCGGGGGCAACCATTGCGGTCATCGGGGGCATCCCGTAGGTTGTGCCGGGCTCCTTACTCGCTGGTAACACCGGTAGGCAATCCATGCGCTGGCCCTCCGCCACCCTCCGGCCGGGGGGACCCCGATCCCGCTTCGCGCGCCGACCCACCACCGTGCGCGCGCGGATCGTGGCGCTCGCCCTCGCCCCGGCCGTCGCACTGACGGCACTGTGGAGCTTCGCCATGGTCTCCGTCACCGCCGAACTCCGCGCGCTGATCCGGCTCCAAGGGGTGTACGACGACTACGGCACCCCCGTCGACACCGCCGTCGGGCAGATCCAGATCGAACGGCGGCTGTCGGCGGCCTACCTGGGCGCCCGGCTCGACACGGCGACCGCCGCCGACCTGCTCGCGCAGCAGCGGCGCACGGACCGGGCGGTGGACGCCATGCGGGAGGCGATCCGCGGCGGTGACCGCGGCCGGCTCAGCGGCCGGCAGCGCGCGGCCCTCGACGCGATGGTGACCGCCGCCGGCAGGCTGGAGGGACTGCGCGAGCGGGTGCTGTCCCGGAAGATCACTTGGGACACCGCCGTCACCGAGTACAGCGCCCTCGTGGAACCCGGCTTCGACGTCGAGTCCACCCTCACCGCCCTCCAGGCCGGACAGCTGGCCCGGGAGTCGCAGGTCGTCGTCGAGCTGGTGCGGGTACGGGAGTTCGTCTCGCGCGAGGACGCGCTGGTGGCGGGGGCACGGGCCGCCGGACGGCTCACCGACGGGCAGTACGGCAGCCTCACCGCGACCATCGAGGACCGCCGCGTCTTCGAGCGGACCTACGTCCCCGACCTGCCCTCCGACTCGCGGGCGCTGTTCGAACGGTTCCAGCGCGGCGGGCTGTACGGCTCGCTGGTGCGCGGGGAGGACGCGCTGCTGCGGGCCGGTGCGGACCGGGCCGGTGCGGCCGTCGCCGCGGACACCTGGCGGTCGACCACCGACCGGGCCGTCAAGCAGTACATGCTGCTGTGCACCGAGTCGGCGCGGAACTCCGCAGAGCGCGGACGGGCCTTCGCCTACCGGGAGCTGACCAAGGCGGCCGTCGTCGGCGTGGTCGGGCTGGCGGCGGTGGGGCTCTCGCTGTGGTTCGCGGTGCGCGGGGCGCGTCGCATCTCACGCCGTCTGGAGACCCTGCGGGACGCGGCCGACCTGCTCACCGCACACCAACTTCCCACCCTGATGAGCCGGCTGAGCGCCGGTGAGGACGTGGACGCGGTCACCGAGGCGCCACCGCTGGCCGCCCGGGAGGCCGGCCACGACGAGATCGGGGACGTCGGCCGGTCGTTCAACAGGGCGCGGCTGGCCGCCGTCGAGGCTGCGGTGAAACAGGCCACGCTGCGCAGGGGCCTGTTCGCGGTCCTCCTCAACATCGCGCGCCGCAACCAGGCCCTCGTCCACCGCCAGCTCAAACTCGTCGACACCCTGGAGCGGCGCACCGACGACCCGGCCGTCCTGGGCGAGCTGTTCCGCATCGATCATCTGACCACCCGGATGCGCCGGCACGCGGAGAGCCTGATCATCCTCTCCGGCGCGACCCCCGGGCGGCGCTGGCGGCGGCCCGTGCCCGTCGCCGACGTGGTGTCCTCGGCGGTCGGCGAGATCGAGGACTACCCACGGGTCGTGGTGCCGCCGATGCCCGAGGTCGGGGTCGCCGCGGACGCGGTCGCCGACGTCGTGCACCTGGTCGCCGAGCTGCTGGAGAACGCCACGGTGTTCTCGCCGCCGCACACCCAGGTCACTCTGCGCACCGGCCGGGTCGGCCACGGCTTCACCCTGGAGATAGACGACCGGGGCCTCGGCCTGGACGCCGACCAGCTCGCCGAGGCCCACCGCACCCTCACCGACCCCGAGGCCTTCGACCCGACCCGTCACGACCGCCTCGGCCTCTATGTCGTGGGCCGCCTGGCCGCCCGGCACGGCATCGAGGTGACCCTGCGGGAGTCGCCCTACGGGGGCACCACCGCGGTGGTGCTGCTGCCGGCGGCGGTGCTGGCGGAGGTGGAGCCGGACAGCGGCCGACGGGGAGGCGAGCGTGGGCGGCGCGCGTCCGCGGAGGGAGGCGGCAGTCGGCCGACGGGTGCGGACGGCCGACCCGCGTCGGCGATCGGCGTCCTGCCGCCCCACGGCGGTACGGCGGTCACCGGGGCATCCCCGGCGCTCGGCGGAGCGGACGCGTCGGACGCGTCCGACGCGTCGGCGCCGGCCGGCGGGGCTGGAGCGGGCCGCGACGCGGAGCCCCGGCCGAGCCGGATCGTGGATCCCGCCCCCGAGGTGCCCCCGGCCCTGCCCACCCGTACCCGCCAGGCCTCCCTCGCCCCCGAACTGCGCGCCGCCGGCCCGCCGGCCCCGGCCCCGCCCGTCGGGCGCGATCTGGACGCCGACGAGATGCGGGCGGTCTTCGGAGCCTTCCAGCGCGGCCTGGACCGAGGGCGCAGGGGCTTGCCGACCGGACCCGAGGAGCCGGACCACATCGAGGAAAGGACGCGCGCCGACCATGACCAGTGACGACAAGCCCCAGCCCCCCGACTCGGCCGCCGATGCCAACTCGGCCACGGGCCCCGCCTCGGCGACGGGCCCTGGCTCGGCGACGGGCCCTGGCTCGGCCACGGGCCCCGCCTCGGCGACGGGCCCTGGCTCGGCGACGGGCCCTGGCTCGGCGACGGGCCCCGCCTCGGTCACGGGCCCTGGCTCGGCCGCCGGTTCGGGTTCGGCTGTCGACTCCGGTTCGGCCGCCGGTCCCGGTTCGGCCGCTGACCTCGGTTCGGCTGCCGGTTCGGGTTCGGCTGCCGGTCCCGGTTCGGCCGCTGACCTCGGTTCGGCTGCCGGCCCCGGCTCGGCCGCCGACCCCGGTTCGGCCGCCGACCCCGGTTCGGCCGCCGGTTTCGGTGGTGTTGTCGGCGTTTCGCGGTCCGGTAGCGGACCGCTGTCCGTCGTCGGCCCAGGGCCCGGCGCCCAGCCCGGCAGTGACCTCGGCTGGCTTCTCGACGACCTCGTCGCCCGGACCGACCACGTCCGGCAGGCCGTGCTGCTCACCGCGGACGGGCTTCCGCTCAGCCACTCCGAGGGCATGCGGCGACGGGACATCGAGCACCTCGCGGCCGTCTGCTCCGGCTTCCACAGCCTGGCCCGCTCGGCAGGGGACCGGTTCGGCGCCGGAGAGGTACGGCAGACCATGGTGATGCTCGACGACGCCTACCTCTTCGTGACCCCGGCCGGGCACGGCAGCCGGCTCGCCGTCCTCAGTGACGTCCGCACCGACGTGGGCCAGCTGGCCCACGAGATGGCCCTGCTCGTCCGCCGCCTCGGCCGCCACCTGGACGCGGCCGCACGCTCGACCCCCTGACTCTCCGGTGAGCGACGAGCACTGGTACGAGGACGAGACCGGCTCGCTGGTCCGCCCCTACACCGTGACCCGGGGCCGTACCGAGCCCTCCGGACGGCACACCATCGACCTGATGTCCCAGGTCACGGCGGTGGACGCGGACCCGGACGAGCCGGACGTCGACCATGCCCGGACCGCCCTGCTCGCCCTGGTGAGGCGCGGCGCGCGCCCGGTCGTCGAGCTCGCCGCGGACGCCGACCTGCCGCTCACCGTCGTACGCGTCCTGCTCGGCGATCTCGCCGAGGCCGGCCTGGTCCGTATCGACCGGCCGCGCCGCGTGGCACCGGCCGGGCCGGGCGCCGACCCCGCGCTGCTGAAGGAGATCGTCGAACGGCTGAGGGAGCTGTAGGGGTGCGGCCGGCGCAACGAATCGCCGCCGGACACCTGTATCACGCAACGAACCGCTCGACCACGCGCAACGGCTCCTCCTTGTCCGGCCCGGTCTGCCGACTTACCGTCTAAAGGGCCCCAGACCCCTCCGTACCCGGTGAGGACCCGTATGCGCACCGCCCTGCTCCAGAGCTCCGGCCGCCCCGGCTCGACCGTCGAGAACCTCAAGGCGCTCGACGACGCCGCCGGCCGGGCCGCCGCCGCGGGCGCAGCGCTGCTCGTCGCACCCGAGATGTTCCTGACCGGCTACGCGATCGGCGACGACATCGCCCGCCTCGCCGAGCCCGCCGACGGCGACTGCGCGGACGCGATCGCCGAGCTGGCCCACCGGCACGGCCTGGCGATCGCCTACGGCTACCCGGAGCGCGCCGGCGACGCCGTCCACAACTCCGCCCAGCTGATCTCCGCCGACGGCACCCGGCTCGCGAACTACCGCAAGACCCACCTCTTCGGCGGCTTCGAACGCGACCACTTCACACCGGGCGAGCAGGCGGTCGTCCAGGCCGAGCTGAACGGCCTCACCGTCGGGATCATGATCTGCTACGACGTGGAGTTCCCGGAGCCAGTCCGTGCCCACGCCCTGGCCGGGACCGACCTGCTGCTCGTCCCGACGGCGAACATGCACCCGTTCCAGTTCGTCGCCGAGTCCCTCGTCCCGGTGCGGGCCTGGGAGAACCAGATGTACGTGGCGTACGTCAACCGGGTCGGCCAGGAGGGCGAGTTCGACTTCTTCGGGCTGTCCGGCCTCGCCGGCCCCGACGGTGTGGCCCGCGCCCGGGCCGGACGTGGCGAGGAACTCGTCGTCGCCGACATCGACCCCGCGCTCCTCGCCGCCTCCCGCGAGGCGAACCCCTACCTGAAGGACCGCCGCCCCGGCCTCTACGGGTCCCTGGTCTGACCTCCCCCCTCGCGTTCCCGCTTTCCCCTCCCCTTTCTCTTCCTGTCTCTTCTTTTCGCAGGTCGCAAGTCGCAAGGAGCCCGTACCCCATGACGTCCACCGTGCCCAACGCCGTCGAGCACGCAGACGAGCAGCAGCCGCCGATCACCATGTTCGGGCCGGACTTCCCGTACGCGTACGACGACTTCCTCGCCCACCCGGCGGGCCTCGGCCAGATACCCGCGGCCGAGCACGGCACCGAGATCGCGGTCATCGGCGGCGGGCTGTCCGGCATCGTGGCCGCGTACGAGCTGATGAAGATGGGCCTGAAGCCGGTCGTGTACGAGGCCGACCAGATCGGCGGACGGCTGCGGACCGTCGGCTTCGAGGGCTGCGACCCCTCGCTGAGCGCCGAGATGGGCGCGATGCGCTTCCCGCCCTCCTCGACCGCCCTCCAGCACTACATCGACCTGGTGGGACTGGAGACCCGGCCGTTCCCCAACCCCCTTGCGGAGGCGACCCCTTCGACCGTCGTCGACCTCAAGGGCGAGTCGCACTACGCCGAGACGGCCGCCGACCTGCCGCAGGTCTACCGTGACGTCGCCGACGCCTGGAACAAGTGCCTCGAAGAGGGCGCCGACTTCTCCGACATGAACCGCGCCATGCGCGAGCGGGACGTGCCGCGCATCCGTGAGATCTGGTCCCGGCTCGTCGAGAAGCTCGACAACCAGACCTTCTACGGCTTCCTCTGCGACTCGGAGGCCTTCAAGTCCTTCCGGCACCGCGAGATCTTCGGCCAGGTCGGCTTCGGGACGGGCGGCTGGGACACGGACTTCCCGAACTCCATCCTGGAGATCCTGCGGGTCGTCTACACCGAGGCCGACGACCACCACCGCGGGATCGTCGGGGGCAGCCAGCAGCTCCCGGTCCGGCTCTGGGAGCGCGAGCCGGAGAAGATCGTGCACTGGGCGTACGGCACCTCGCTCGCGAAACTGCACGAGAAGGGCGCACCCCGCCCCGCCGTGACCCGGCTGCACCGCACCACCGGCAACCGGATCACCGTGACGGACGCGAACGGCGACATCCGCACCTACCAGGCGGCGATCTTCACCGCCCAGTCCTGGATGCTGCTCTCGAAGATCGCCTGCGACGACTCGCTCTTCCCGATCGACCACTGGACGGCGATCGAGCGCACCCACTACATGGAGTCCTCGAAGCTGTTCGTCCCCGTCGACCGGCCCTTCTGGCTGGACAAGGACGAGGACACCGGCCGGGACGTCATGTCGATGACGCTCACCGACCGGATGACCCGCGGCACCTACCTCCTCGACGACGGCCCCGACAAGCCGGCCGTCATCTGCCTCTCCTACACCTGGTGCGACGACAGCCTGAAGTGGCTGCCGCTGTCCGCGAACGAGCGGATGGAGGTGATGCTGAAGTCGCTCGGCGAGATCTATCCGAAGGTCGACATCAGGAAGCACATCATCGGCAACCCGGTGACCGTCTCCTGGGAGAACGAGCCCTACTTCATGGGCGCGTTCAAGGCCAACCTGCCCGGCCACTACCGCTACCAGCGGCGCCTGTTCACGCACTTCGTGCAGGACCGGCTGCCCGCGGACATGCGGGGCATCTTCCTCGCCGGCGACGACATCTCCTGGACGGCGGGGTGGGCCGAGGGCGCCGTCCAGACCGCGCTGAACGCGGTCTGGGGCGTCATGCACCACTTCGGAGGCGAGACCGACCCGTCCAACCCCGGCCCCGGTGACGTCTACGACGAGATCGCGCCGGTCGAACTCCCCGAGGACTAGACCCCGGCCGCCCGGGCCTTCTCGTACACCTCCGCGGCGACCTCCTTGAGTTCCTGGGCGTCCCGCGGAGTGGTCTGGAGGTCGACCAGGATCTCCTCCAGGCCGACCGCCGCGTGCGTCACCAGGTCCTCCACGATCTGGTCGGCGCTGCCCTGGAAGGGCTGGCGGTCCGGGCCGTCATAGGGCTTGGCCGTGTACACGGCGTTGACCCGCACGACCGTCTGGATCGGTTCCGTGCGGCCGCGTTCGGCCGCCAGGTCCTGCAACTCCCGCCACTGGGCCGCCAGCTGCTCGGCGCCCATGCCGACCGGCAGCCAGCCGTCGGCGTGGTCCACCAGCCGCCGCTGGGCCTTCTTGTTGCCCGCGGCCAGCAGGACCGGGATCGGCCGGGCGGGCTTGGGACCGACCACGGCGGAGGCGATCTTCGTCAGTTGGCCGTCGTACGTCACCGGGTCCGGGCCCCACACCGCCCGGCACACCTCGATCAGTTCGTCGAGCACCTTGCCGCGCTCCTCGAACGGCCGGATTCCGGCGGCCGCGTACTCGTCGAGCGACCATCCGGTGCCCAGGCCCGCGATCACCCGGCCGCCGCTCGCCGCGTCCAGCGAGGCCAGTGACTTGGCCAGTTGGAAGGGGACGTGCAGCGGCGCCACCAGCACACTGCTGCCCAGCCGCGCCCGCTCGGTGGCCGCGGCGGCGAGGGTCAGCGTGACCAGGGGCTCGGCCACGTCCCGGTACGCGTCCGGCCAGGGGAGGCCCTCGATGCCGTACAGGCCCTGGGTGGCGGGCTCCGGGAAGAGGGCCCGCTCGAAGACCCACAGGCTGTCGTAGCCGATCTCCTCGGCGGTACGGGCCACGTCGGGAACGTCCGTGCCGATGGAATACTGCCGCATCTGGGGGAGGCTGAGGCCCAGTCGAGTCGCCATACCGGTGCTCCTTCGCAGTCGGGTGCGTGCCGTCGACGTAAGGCGATCACAGGGGGACTCCGAGGCGGCTCGCACATGGATCGGATCAGGCCATCAGCCGCGCAGCGGTGTGAGCAGCATCCGGCCCGCGAGCCCCACGGCCGCGTCCAGCCGCTCGGTGAACTCCTCGGCCAGGTCACCGAACCGGCGCAGCGCCCACAGCGCCCGCGCCGCCGACCAGGTCGCGTCCCGGGCCCGCTCCAGGCTCCAGGAACCGAGCAGATGGGTCAGCGGGTCGGCGATCTGGAGCAGGTCGGGACCCGGCATCAGATCCTCGCGGATGCGCTCCTCCAGCGAGACGAGGAGCTCGCCCACGCGGTCGAACTCGTCCTCCAGATCGGCCGGTTCGCAGCCGAGCGTACGGCAGCTGTCCACCACCGCCAGCGCCAGGTCGTGCCCGATGTGGGCGTTGATGCCCGCGAGCGCGAACTGCAGCGGCCGTACACCGGGATGCCGGCGCAGCTGGAACAGCGGCCGCCAGCAGGCCGGCGGACGGCGATCGCTGTCCGCCGCTTCCACGGCGTCCAGGTACCGCTCCGCGAACCGCACGTCCAGCGTCGCGGCGGCTCTCGGGTCCCCGAACCGGCCCGCGTCCAGCCGCCGTTCGACCTCCTCCGTGACGGAGAGGTAGACACGGTTGAAGACGGCGACCCCGTCCCGCCCGGGCAGGGCCGCGTCCAGCGCGCGCATCCGGGAGACGACGGTGCCGACCGGAGCGGTGAGGTGTTCCGACTGCGCCATGGGGGAAGGGTCCCAGCCCTGGGCTGCCGAGCGCGCCGACGGGCCCGGCGCGTCCCCGGAACGGGGGACGGACCCGTCGCACCGGAGGGGATCGCACCGTGTCTGGCTCACATGCCCGGCCCGGCGGCGACCGAGGAGTCGGGACCGGTAGCGCGCGCTGACGTCGGTGAAGTCCGAACCAACCGTCATGTGCGCGTAGTCGGGGACCGTCCGACGGCGCCGACGCAGAGAAACGTGTTGATCCGTGCACCGGGCATGTGGATGCTTCATACCGATCAACTCACCGTATACGGAGGCACATCCATGAGATCGACCCGCGCCGCGATGCTGGTCGCCGCAACCGTTCTGACGCCCGCTCTTCTCCTCAGTGCGCCGGCCTTCGCCGCGGACACGTCCACGCCGACCACGCCCGTCACCACCACGCCTGCCACGGCCTGCCCGGACGTTTCGTCCGGCACCGGGACCCCGGTGGACGAGCTGACGGACGATCAAGTCAGGGCCGAGATCCAGGACGTCCTCACGGACGACTACGCCGGGGCGGGCGTTCTGCGCGAGGCCAACGAGTCGCTGAGCGGTACGGCTCAGGACATGCGTGCCTTCCTGGAGACGGGATGCCGTCTCGCCCAGGCCGAGGACGACTCGGTCGCGGTCGCCCATGTCCTCGCTGTGGCCACCCAGAACGGTGACAAGCGGGTGATCAAGGCGGCCAACGCCGCCCTCGACGCCAACACCCCCGAAGTGCTGCGCGCCTTCCTGGAGACGGGGTACGCCCGGGCCCAGGTCGAGGACGACTCCGTGGCTGTGGCACACATCCTGTACGTGGCCACCCAGAACGGCGACAAGAGGGTGATCGCTGAGGCGAACGCCGCCCTCGACGCCGGTACCGCCGAAGCCCTGAGCTACTTCCGGTGGACCGGATACCGGCTCGCGCAGGCCGAGGACGACCGCGTGTACATCACCCACATGCTCACGGACCCGAACATCAGCGACGCCATGTACGACGCGATCCAGGCGGTCCTCGACGACGGCAGCCCGGAAGCCCTTCGCCACTTCCGCACCGTCGGCCAGTACGAGATCGACAGCTGAGCACAGCACAGCCGCGGAAGGCCAACCGACCGGGCCAGGCCCGCGCCCGCACGCGGCCCGGCCCGGCGACGCCGCGGACGGAAGGCCGGTGTCGTCCACGGGGCGGCAGGCGGACCGCACCCTGTTCCGGACGGTGCCGGCGAAGATCCGCGTGCCGCGGACCGGTCCGGGCCGGCCCCGCACGAAGAGCGGTACATGAAGCGCAACGCCGTCGAGCGAGCGTTCAACAGGCCGGAGCGGTACCGTGCCGTGGCCACCCGCCATGGCAAGCGCGGCTACGTCTTCCTCGGCACTGCGACCGGCGCGGCTCTGCCGATCCGGCTTCGTGGTCGAGCACCGGCCTCACCAAGTGACCGGCCGATACGCCAGGGCCTGATCGACTGCTGCATCAGCCGAAGGCTCCCCCTCCGGCGGCCAGAGGATCAAGCCGTGCACCTGTGATCACGAGCCGTCCGGCGCGCCTCGGTCGTACCCCGGATTGCCCGGTTCGAGGAGCGGAGGCTCGTACGTCATGTGGGCGGGAGCCAGGACGCGCAGGGCGTGGTAGCCGATGACGACGATCAGCGTTCCCAACGCGATGCCACTGAGCTGGAAGTCGGGCGTGAGTGTCAGGCTCACGTTGCCGATTCCGATGATGAGCCCCGCAGCCACCGGAACCAGGTGCAGGGGGTTGGAGAGGTCGACGCGGGAACGAACCCAGATCTGGGCGCCCAGCAGGCCGATCATGCCGTAGAGGATGACCGTGATTCCGCCGAGGACGCCGCCGGGAATGGCTGCCACGACGGCACCGAACTTGGGGCAGAGCCCGAACAGGATCGCGAAGGCGGCGGCGCACCAGTAGGCAGCGGTCGAGTAGACACGCGTGGCGGCCATGACACCGATGTTCTCGGCGTACGTGGTCGTGGCAGGGCCGCCCACCGACGTCGACAGCACAGTCGCTGCACCGTCGGCCATGATCGCCGTACCGAGCCTGTCGTCCAGTGGGTCACCGGTCATCTCACCGACCGCCTTGACATGTCCCGCGTTCTCGGCGACGAGGGCGATGACGACGGGCAGGGCGACCACAACTGCCGAGAGGGTGAAGCTCGGGGCATGGAATGCCGGAAGGCCGATCCAGTCCGCCTTGGGCACGCTCGAGAGGTCGAGACGCCAATGGTCGACCGACTTGGCACCGCCGACGGGGGAGTGGATCTTGCCGAACGCGCGGTCGAAGATCCATGAGATGACATATCCGAAGGCCAGCCCGAGGAAGATCGCGATACGGGACCAGAAGCCGCGCAGTACAACAAGGGCGAAACCCGTGAACAGCATGGTCAGAAGAGCGGTCCACTGATCCTGGGGCCAATAGGTGCCCGCGGTGACCGGAGCCAGGTTGAACCCGATCAGCATGACCACCGCGCCCGTGACCACTGGAGGCAGTACGGCGTGGATGATGCGGGCCCCGAGAGCGCGTACGACCGCCCCGCACAGGAAAAGGACCGCGCCGACGACCAGCAGCGCGCCGGTGAGAGTCGCCGAGTCACCCCCCTGTGCCTTGATGACGGCGGCCACACCGATGAACGACAGGCTGCTGCCCAGGTAGCTCGGAATATGGCCCCGGGTGATGAGCAGGAACACAATGGTGGCCACGCCGGAGGCCATCACGGCAAGGTTGGGATCGAGACCCATCAAGATGGGGGCGACGAAGCAGGCTCCGATCATGGAGACCACATGCTGCGCGCCGAGACCGACGGTGCGCCCCCAGGTGAGTCGCTCGTCCGGTCTCACGACCTCACCCGGTGCGAGGCTCTTGCCGTCGCCGTGCAGCTTCCAGCCGAAGCCCGCCATGGTCCTGCTCCTTGATGTGTTGCTGGGGTGGTGCCGAGACCCGCAGGCCGCACCGGGGCTCGACGACTAGCGGAACATGCAGTTCAGGCGCACGCCTACAGGACGGGCCGTGAGAGTGGGGATTCGACCTGCGGCGTCGCATTCTGCGGGGAAGCGCCGGTCTGCGCGCTCGTCATGGGTCCCAGGGCGCCACGAAGGAGAGCCGTTCGCCTTCTTCGAAGTGCTGTGAAGACGGCTTCGTACGTGAAGACGGTCCGAAGCATTGTCATGGCTACCTGGTGGTCCTACGCTCGCACGGTCCCACTCGTGAACCAAGTTCATGTATCTGATTAACGGCTGCTTCCTGTCTGCTTCCTGTCTGGTTCCTGTCTGATCGGAGTGCTCGATGAGTGGAAGATCCCGCGCGGCCGTCGTCCTGACGGCACTGGCGGCCATCGGGGCCGTCCTCGTCCCCTCCGCCCACGCGACCTCGAGGGCCCCGAAGGCCCCCGACACCGCCGTGCTCGACGGTGCTCGCCTCCAGCGGACCAAGGCTGATCTCGACCACGGCGACCCCCAACTCAGGCGTGCCGTCAAGGACTTGACGACCCGCGCCGACGCCTGGCTGGGCCAGGGCCCCTGGACGGTCGTCGACAAACCGAAGCCCGCGCCCGGCGGCGACGTCCACGACTACCTGAGCCAGGCCCCCTACTGGTGGCCCACCACCACACCCACCGCCGACAACCCCTGGGGCTGCCCCTACGTCCAGCGCGACGGCCAGCGCAATCCCGAGGTCGACACCGGTACCGACCGCCAGGACGTGGAGAAGGTCTTCGACTCGACCTACGACCTCTCCCTGGCCTGGTACTACACGGGCAAGCGGCAGTACGCGGAGAAGGCCGGACAGGTCCTGCGCACCTGGTTCCTCGACCCGGCGACCCGGATGAACCCGAACCTCGACCACGCCCAGTTCATCCCGTGCAAGTACGACGGCCGGGCCATCGGCGTCATCGACTTCTCCCAGTCGTACACGAGCGTGGTCGACGCCCTCGCGATCCTTGCCACCGGCGCACCCGGCTGGAGCGCCGAGGACCGTGCCGGGATGCGCGGTTGGAACACCGACTTCCGTGACTGGCTGAAGAACAGCGCCTTCGGCAAGGAGGAGGGCGCCGCCGCCAACAACCACGGCACCTTCTACGACATGCAGCTCGCCGCCCTCGCCTACGCGACCGGCGACAGGGCGCTGGCGAAGAAGACCGTGCTGGACGCCCGGGCCAGGCGGATCGACCCGCAGATCGCGGCCGACGGGAGTCAGCCGCAGGAGCTGGCCCGGACCAGGAGCTGGCACTACTCGACCTTCGACCTGGTCGCCTACACCCGGCTCGCGGCCATCGGCCGGCATGTCGGGGTGAACCTCTGGGCCTACCGGGGGCCGGACGGACAGAGCCTGTTCAAGGCCGTGGACTATCTGCTGCCCGCCGCGACCGGGGCCACCGCCTGGCCCTATCCCGAGCTGGAGTTCTACCGCTACGCGGCGTCCGACGTCGTCCACGCGGCGGCCGACGCCGGCGACAAGGCGGCCCAGCGGGCGGTACGGCAGCTGGAGGCCCCGCCCGGCGGCGACCTCTGGGCGCTGCGGCCGGCCGCCGAGCAGCTGGACTCGATCGCGGGCTGAGGCCGCCGGTGGGGCTCCTGAGCGCTCGCTTAGACTGGCGTCAGCTGAAGGTCAGCGAAATGTCAGCACAGCCCAGGAGCCCCACCAGTGACCGCCGAAGCCCCGACCGCCCCCGCCCTGTCCTACGGCCGGCTGATCCCCGTCACCGTCCACTTCGACGACCTGGACGCGCTCGGGCTGCTCCACAACGCCCGCTACCCGGTGATGGTCGAGCGGGCCTGGGCCGAGCTCTGGCAGGGACACGGCTTCGCCTTCGAGGGCGACTGGGCGGCGGCCGAGGACGCCTGCAACGCGGTCAGGGAACTCCGGATCGGCTACGAGGCGCCGGTCACCCGGCCGGGCACCTACGCCGTCCACCTCTGGCTGGAACGGCTCGGCAACACCGGCCTGACCTACGGCTTCCGGTTCTGCTCGGCGGACGGCGCGACCACCTACGCGCACGGCACCCGGGTACTGGTCCGGCTGGACGCGGCCACCCTGCGCCCCGCCCCCTGGAGCGAGCGCTTCAGGGCCGCGGGTCGGGAACTGCTGCGGCCGGCGGGCTGACCTCCGCCCGCACCCCGCGTTCCCCGGCCCGCAGCACGCCCGCGAACGCCACCAGGCCGCAGGTCAGCGCCGTGACCACACCGAACGACACCACCAGGCTGGTGGCCTGGGCCACCCCGCCGATCAGACTGGGTGCGATCAGCCCCGAGGTGTAGGTGATGGTCGCGACGCCCGCGATGGCCTGACTCGGGTTGGGCCCGGCGTGCCCGGCCGCCGCGAAGCACAGTGGTACGACGACGGCGATGCCGAGGCCCATCAGCGCGAACCCGGTCATGGCCACCGCCGGATGCCCGGCGAGGACGATCAGCAGTCCGCCGAGCGCGGCCAGCACACCTCCGGCGCGCACGGTACGCACCGTGCCGAAGCGGTTCACCACCGCGTCCCCGCTGATCCGGGCGATGGCCATGGTCAGCATGAACCCCGTGGTGGTGGCCGCCGCGAGCCCCGCCGAACTGTCCATCCGGTCCCGCAGGAACACCGCCGACCAGTCCAGGCTCGCCCCCTCCGCGAACACCGCGCAGAAGCCGACCGCGCCGATCAGCAGCGCCGACCGGGGCGGCAGCGCGAACCGCGGCGGCGGCTCCTCGTCCTCGGCGGGCTGTACGTCCAGCACCCAGCCGGCCGCCAGGACACCGAGCACGGTGAGCGTGGCGGCGGCCAGCGCGAAGTGCAGCCGGGCGTCCGAGCCGAGATGTGCGGCGAGGGTGCCCGCCGCCGAGCCGATCAGGGCGCCCGCGCTCCACATGCCGTGCAGACCCGACATGATCGACTTCTGGAGCAGCCGCTCCACCTCCACGCCGAGCGCGTTCATCGCGACGTCGGCCATGCCCGCGCTGGCGCCGTACGCGAACATCGCCAGGCAGAGCGTGTACAGGTTCGGTGCGAGGGATGGCAGGACCAGCGACAGCGTCCACATCGCGATCAGCCCGCGCAGCGCCGTGCGGCTGCCGAAGCGATGGCTGATCCGGCCCGCCAGCGGCATCGAGCAGGAGGCGCCGAACGCGGTGAAGGCGAGCGCGAAGCCGAGCTGGCCCGCGCTCAGCCCGGCATGGTCCTGGATCCAGGGCACCCGGGTCGCGAACGAGCCGGTGACGGCACCGTGCACGGTGAACACGGCCGCGACGGCGTACCGCGCCCGCCTCGCCTCGTGCTGCTCGTAGTCCGCGTCTCTCATGGCTTTCATGGTCCTGCCCCTCCCCGGGTGGGTGCCGCCCCGCTGTCGCGCCGTAAACTATCAGGGACCCTGCCTGATAGATAGGGAGTGAAGTGGCCGTCCTGGGCCGCGCCGATCTGGGAGGATGCCCGTCATGCCCGCATCACCGAGCACCGCCCGGGCCATCAACGACCGGCTCGCGCTGACCCTGCTCCAGCAGGAAGGCCCGCTGACGGCAGGGCAGTTGAAACAGCTGACCGGGCTGTCCCGGCCCACCGTCGCCGACCTCGTCGAACGGCTCACCGCCTCCGGCCTGATCGCGATGGTCGGCGAGTCCGGCGAACAGCGCCGGGGGCCGAACGCGCGGCTGTACGGCATCGTCGCCGACCGGGTCTGTCTGGCCGCCCTGGACGTGCGCACCGAGAGCGTCTCGGTGCTGGTGTCCGACCTGGTGGGGCGGGTGCTGGCCGAAGGGTCGGTGCCGGTCGGGCCGGAGGCGGGAAAGGCGGCCGCGGGGGAGGCGGCGGCCGTCGAACAGGCGGTGGAGCTGGTCGAGCGGGCGATCAAGGAGGCGGGGGCCGCCGGCGGCGGGCGGTTGCACACCGTCGGCATCGGGGCGCCGGGGCTCATCGATCCCGCGAGCGGCGAACTCCGCGACTCGGCGGGCCTGCCGGCCTGGCACCGCCGGCTGGTCGCCGCCCTCCAGGAGCGGTTCCCGCAGGCCCGGGTCAGCGTCGAGAACGAGACCAATCTGGCCGCCCTCGCCGAACAGCGGGAGGGCGTCGCCCGCGACCGCGACACCTTCGTGCTGCTCTGGCTGGGACACAGCTGCGGCGCCGCGGTCGTCCTGGACGGCAGCCTGCGCCGGGGCGCCTCCGGCGGCACGGGCGAGATCGGCTTCCTGCCGGTACCGGGCACCCGCGCACTGCCGTCGGCGACGGACTGCGCCGGCGGCTACCACTCCCTGGTGGGCGCGACCGCGATCACCGAACTGGCCGAGGAACACGGCCTGGACCCGGCCGGGTTGACGGGCCCCGAGCCCGCGGCCGCGCGGCTGGTCGGGGAGGCGGCGCGGCGCACGGACGCGGACGCTGAGATGACCCGAGGGCGCCGTGAAGTCGACAGCGGCTCGACAGCGTCCCGAAGGGGCGCGGGGAACTGCGCGACCAGCCACATCGGACCCGCGGACGACCGCCAACCCCACCCGGCAGACTCCGCCCGCTTCCTGGACGCCCTCGCCGACCGCATCACCGTGGGCGTGGCAGCCGTCGTAGCCGTCCTGGACCCCGGGTGCGTGGTCCTGGGCGGCGAGATCGGCGCGGCCGGCGGCGCGGTGCTCGCCGCCCGCGTCGAGGAACGGCTGCGCCGGATGTCCCCGCTGGCCACCGAGGTACGCGCGAGCGCCCTCGGCGGCGGGGCCGTGCTGCGCGGAGCGCTTCTGACGGCACGGGAGCGCGCGCAGGACGAACTGTTCGCGCCGCGGGACCGCTGACCCGACCGGCGCGGTGGGTGACCCGGCGACGGGCAAGGGCCGTCGTCACCGCCGCCGGGCTCGCTCGAACGATAAATGGACTAGACCAGTAGGGTCAATAGCTGCGGATCGAGTCAAGATGCCTGGTCCGAGGGCCCGTTGGGCGTCGCTCCCGCGTGTGACGTCCCGTCAGGGAAGTCCAGCGACACGGTCTGTGAGGCAGCCCACACGGTTCCCTTGCGTGGACCACTCCCGGGCGTGGCAGACTGGCGGTGTACCAGAAGCAGCGCACTCCGGGGTCGGTGAAAGTCCGAACCGGCGGTTATAGTCCGCGACCCGTCCGCTTCCAGCGGCCGGTTGACCAGGTGAAATTCCTGGACCGACGGTTAAAGTCCGGATGGGAGGCAGTGCGCGGCGGGCGAGCATGTACCTGTGCGCGCCGCCGTATCTGGTCTCGTCCGTCACGGACGGGACCTTGTCGGCGTCGCTCCCGGTGTGCTCTTCCGTCCTTTCTGTCGTTCGTCGACAGGCCCCGGAGTCCGTGCCCCGTTGAGGCAGGAGGACCCGGGAAGTGTTCACCGGAATCGTCGAAGAGCTGGGTGAGATCACCGCCGTCGAGAACCTCGGCGACGCCTCCCGTTTCCGGCTCCGTGGCCCCGTAGTGACCGAGGGCGCACAGCACGGCGACTCCATCGCCGTGAACGGGGTCTGTCTGACCGTCGTGGAGCACGAGGGCGACGAGTTCACCGCGGACGTCATGCAGGAGACCCTCAAGCGCTCCTCCCTCGGCGCGCTGGACGTCGGCTCCCGCGTCAACCTGGAGCGCCCCACCGCCGTCGGCTCCCGGCTCGGCGGCCACATCGTGCAGGGCCATGTCGACGGCACCGGTCAGGTGCTGGCGCGCACGCCCTCCGAGAACTGGGAGATCGTCAAGGTCTCGCTCCCGGCCGACCTCGCGCGGTACGTCGTCGAGAAGGGCTCCATCACCGTCGACGGCATCAGCCTCACCGTCGTCGAGGCCGGCCCCGACTACTTCACCGTCAGCCTCATCCCGACCACCCTCGACCTGACCACCCTCGGCCTGAAGCAGCCTGGCGACCCGGTCAACCTGGAGGTCGACGTCGTCGCCAAGTACGTGGAGCGGCTGCTCGCGAGCACGCGGGGAGCGGGCAGGTGAACTGGCTGAACTCCGAGGCCTTCGTCCTGTTCGGCCAGCACATCCTCTGGTCGGACATGATCGGCAACATCCTCGGCCTGGCGGCCCTCGCCCTCGGCTGGCGCCGCAACCTGTGGAGCTGGCCGGTCCAGTTCGCCTCCGGCCTCATCCTCTTCGGCGCCTTCTACGGCCACCTCACCGGCAGCGCCGGCAAGCAGGCCGTCGTCATGGTCGTGGCGCTGTACGGCTGGTGGCAGTGGAACCGCGACAGGGGTCGGGCCGAAGACGGCGGTGACGGTCATATCGTCCCCCGGTTCGCCACCTGGCGCGAACGCGGGGCGATGGTCGCCGCCGCGGCCGTCGGCACCGTCGCCGTCGCCGTGCTCTTCAAGGCCTACCCGTCCCTGTCCTGGGACCCCTGGCCGGACGCCTACATCTTCGTCGGCACCGTCGTCGCCATGTACGCCCAGGCCCGCGGCATGGTCGAGTTCTGGATCGCCTGGCTCCTGGTCGACCTGGTCGGCGTCCCCCTCAACTTCGCCAACGGCTACGCCTTCTCCGGCTTCGTCTACGTCATCTACGGCGCGCTCGTCCTGTGGGGCATGCGCGACTGGTGGCTGCGCTCCCGCCAGGGCTCGCGGCCCGCTCTGGAAGGGGCACCCGCATGACCGCGGCACCGATTCTCTACCGCACCGACGGCATCGAGGACCTCACCCTCGACCCGGTCGAGCAGGCCATCGCCGACATCGCGGCCGGCCGCCCGATCGTGGTCGTCGACGACGAGGACCGCGAGAACGAGGGCGACCTCGTCATCGCCGCCGAGAAGGCCACCCCCGAGATCATCGCCTTCATGATGAGCGAGTGCCGCGGCCTGATCTGTGCCCCCATGGAGGGCGCCGAACTCGACCGGCTCCAGCTGCCGCAGATGGTCGAGGACAACACCGAGTCCATGAAGACCGCGTTCACCGTCTCCGTGGACGCCTCCGCCACGCACGGCGTCACCACCGGCATCTCCGCCGCCGACCGCGCGACCACCCTGCAACTGCTGGCCGCCGGCGGCGCCGAGCCCTCGGACTTCGTCCGCCCCGGCCACGTCTTCCCGCTGCGCGCCCGGCCCGGCGGCGTCCTGACCCGCGACGGCCACACCGAGGCCGCCGTCGACCTGGCCCGGCTCGCGGGCCTGCGTCCGGCCGGAGCCATCGTCGAGATCGCCGGCGAGGACGGCCGTATGCTCCGCCTCCCCGAGCTGGTCCCGTTCGCCCGCAAGCACGGCCTGACGATCATCTCCATCGCCGACCTGATCACCTACCGCCGCTCCGCCGAGCCCACCGTCCGCCGCGAGGCCGAGGTCAACCTGCCCACCAAGCACGGGACCTTCACGGCGTACGGCTACCGCTCCACCACCGACGGCGTCGAGCATGTCGCCCTCGTCCACGGTGAGATCGGCGACGGCGAGGACGTCCTGGTCCGGGTCCACTCCGAGTGCCTCACCGGAGACGTCTTCGGCTCCGCCCGCTGCGACTGCGGCCCCCAGCTCGACGCCGCCCTGGACCGCATCCAGGACGAGGGGCGGGGTGTCGTCGTCTACCTGCGCGGACATGAGGGCCGCGGCATCGGCCTGCTGTCCAAGCTGCGCGCCTACGAACTCCAGGAGCGCGGCCGTGACACCCTCGACGCCAACCTCGAACTCGGCCTGCCCGCAGACGCCCGCGACTACGGCGCCGGCGCCCAGATCCTGGCCGACCTCGGCGTACGCGGCGTGCGCCTGATGACCAACAACCCCGACAAGAGCGACGCGCTGCTCAGCCATGGCCTCAAGGTCACCGGCCGGGAGCCGATGCCCGTACAGGCGGGCGAGCACAACCTCCGCTACCTGCGCACCAAGCGGGACCGGATGGGCCACGACCTGCCCTGGCTGGACACCCCTGCCGTGTCCGGCTGCGGCAACCAGTAAAGAAACAGCACTGAGGAGAGACGTGAGCGGCAAGGGTGCACCGGAGTTGTCCGTACGCAATGTCAGCGACCTGCGGGTCGCCGTCATCGCGGCCCAGTGGCACGTGAAGGTGATGGACGGTCTGGTGGACGGCGCCCTGCGCGCCCTGCGCGACCTGGGGATCGACGAGCCGACCCTGCTGCGGGTCCCCGGCAGCTGGGAGCTCCCGGTCGCCGCCAAGGTCCTCGCGGGCCGCGGCTACGACGCGGTGGTCGCCCTCGGTGTCGTCATCCGCGGCGGCACCCCCCACTTCGAGTACGTGTGCCAGGGCGTCACCCAGGGCCTCACCCAGGTCTCCGTCGAGACCGGTGTCCCGGTCGGCTTCGGCCTGCTCACCTGCGACAACGAGGAGCAGGCCCTGGACCGGGCCGGCCTGGAGGGCTCCAACGAGGACAAGGGCCACGAGGCGGTGACGGCGGCGGTCGCGACGGCGGCCACCCTCCGCTCAGTATCTGAACCCTGGCACTGAGCGACGCGGCGTTTGGCGTAGTCTGGCGCTCACCATGTCCAACAAGACTTTCGAGGAGCTCTTCACCGAGCTCCAGCACAAGGCCGCCCACGGCGACCCCGCCACCTCCCGCACCGCCGAGCTGGTCGGGAAGGGGGTCCATGCCATCGGCAAGAAGGTCGTCGAAGAGGCCGCCGAGGTCTGGATGGCCGCCGAGTACGAGGGCAAGGAAGCAGCCGCCGAGGAGATCTCGCAGCTGCTCTACCACGTCCAGGTGATGATGGTCGCCCGCGGCATCTCGCTGGACGACGTCTACGCCCACCTGTAGAACCTTCCCGACAAACCCCCCTTTTCGAGCAAAGGAAGCCGACCTCATGCTGCGCATCGCCGTCCCCAACAAGGGTTCCCTCTCAGGCCCTGCGGCGGACATGCTGCATGAGGCCGGCTACCGGCAGCGCAGGGAGTCCAAGGAACTCCGCATCGTCGACCCGGTCAACGACGTCGAGTTCTTCTACCTGCGCCCCCGGGACATCGCGATCTACGTCTCCTCCGGCCGTCTCGACATCGGCATCACCGGCCGTGACCTGCTCATCGACTCCGGCGCCCACGCCGAGGAGATCCTGCCGCTCGGCTTCGCCCGCTCCACCTTCCGCTTCGCCTCCAAGCCGGGCGCGGCCGACGGTCTGACGGACCTGAAGGGCAAGACGGTCGCCACCTCCTACGAGGGCATCGTCGCCAAGCACCTCGCCGACAGCGGTGTCGACGCCTCCGTCGTCCACCTGGACGGCGCCGTCGAGACCGCCATCGAACTGGGTGTCGCCGAGGTCATCGCCGACGTCGTCGAGACCGGCACCTCGCTGCGCAACGCGGGCCTGGAGGTCTTCGGCGAGCCGATCATGACCTCCGAGGCGATCGTCATCCGCCGGGCCGGCGCCGACATCGAGGAACCCAAGGTCCAGCAGTTCCTGCGCCGCCTCCAGGGCGTCCTGGTCGCGCGGACGTACGTGATGATGGACTACGACTGCCGGGTGGAGCAGCTGGAGAAGGCCGTGGCCCTCACCCCGGGCCTGGAGTCCCCGACCGTCTCCCCGCTGCACAACGAGGGCTGGGTCGCCGTCCGCGCCATGGTCCCCACCAAGGACGCCCAGCGGATCATGGACGACCTGTACGACATCGGCGCCCGCGCCATTCTGACCACGGCCATCCACGCCTGCCGCCTCTGAAACGCCCGCGAGAGATGTCCGAGCTTCCTTCCCTTCCCGTCACCTTCCGGCCGGGCCACACCCGCGTGATCCTGCTCACCGCGGGTGCCGCCATGTTCGCCACCATCTCCGGGGTCGCGCTGCTCCTCGAACAGCTCGGCCCGGGGGAGCAGCTCAGCTTCGTCCTCACCGGCGCGCTGATCTTCTGGGCGCTGGCCCGGCTGGCCCGGGTGAAGGTGGTCGCCGACGAGGCCGGGGTCACCGTGGTCAACATCGCCGGCAAGCGGCGTCTGGAGTGGGCGGAGATCGTCCAGGTGAACCTCCGCCCGGGTGACCCGTGGGTGTTCCTGAACCTCAGCGACGGCACCAGCCTGCCCGCGCTCGGCATCCAGCCGGGCGTCGCCAAGCGGCGCGCCATCGCCGACGCCAAGGCCCTGCGGGCCCTCGCCGAGGCCCACGCGAGCCACGACCCCGAGCAGCACCAGGGCTGAAATCACGCAACTTCGGGGCCACCTCGGGGTCGTCCACTCTGCCGTAGTGGGCCCTGTCTTGATTAATCTGTTGGCGGAGGCTTTTCACGTCCCGCCTCCACCCCTGTCGCGCGCCCGGCGCACAGGGGTTCCTGCTACCCGAGGAGTGACCCTCTCCGGCGATGGACGGATCGTCCTGTAGTACCTGCGCCGCCCCCTCCCGACATACCGCGGACCTCCGATTCGAGGTCCGCGACGAATCGGAGGCGGTGGCATCATGACCACCCCCCTGCTGCTCCTGGCAGCCGCGTTCCTGCTCATCCTCGCCAACGGCTTCTTCGTGGCCGCCGAGTTCGGCCTGGTGACCGTGGAGCGACCCGAGGCCGAGAAGGCCGCCGCCGACGGCGACAAGCGCGCCGGTACGGTCGTCGAGTCGCTGAAGGAACTGTCCTTCCAGCTCTCCGGCACCCAGCTCGGCATCACCATCACCTCCCTGGTCGTCGGCATGCTCGCCGAACCGGCACTGGCCGAGCTGCTGCGCGGCCCGTTCACCGCGATCGGCCTCCCCGAGGGCGTCGTCTCCGGTGTCTCGGTCGTCGTCGGCATGCTGCTGGCCTCGGCGATCCAGATGGTGATCGGCGAACTCGTGCCCAAGAACTGGGCGGTCTCCAAGCCGCTCCAGGTCGCGCGCTTCGTCGCCGGCCCGCAGGCCCGCTTCTCGCGTCTGTTCCGCCCGGTCATCGCCGCGCTGAACACGGTCGCCAACCGGCTCGTCCGCGCCCTCGGCGTCGAACCCGCCGAAGAACTGGCCTCCGCCCGCACCCCGGGCGAGCTGGTCTCGCTGGCCCGGCACTCCGCGCAGGCCGGCGCGCTGGAGCAGGACACGGCCGACCTGTTCGTCCGCACCCTGTCCCTGGGCGAGCTGACCGCGCAGCACGTCATGACCCCCCGAGTGAAGGTCAGCGCGCTCCAGGACTCGGCGACCGCCGAGGACGTGGTCAACCTCACCCGGGCCACCGGCCTGTCCCGCTTCCCGGTCTACCGGGAGAAGATCGACGAGATCGTCGGCATGGCCCACCTCAAGGACGCCCTGGCGGTCTCGGTCCACGACCGGCTGCGCACTCCCGTCGGCCGCATCGCCCGCAAGGCGCTGCTCGTCCCCGAGACCCTCCCGGTCCAGCCGCTGCTGGCCCGGCTCCGTTCCGAGCAGCCCATCGCGGTCGTCGTCGACGAGTACGGCGGTACGGCCGGGGTGGTCACCCTGGAGGACATCGTCGAGGAACTCGTCGGCGAGGTCCGCGACGAGCACGACAGCCCGGACGCGCCGGAACTCGCGGCCGCCCCGCCGCAGGACGGCAAGCCCGCCTGGGACGTCGACGGCAGTGTCCGCGTCGACATCCTCCAGCGGATAGGCCTCGACGTGCCCGAGGGCCCGTACGAGACGGTCGCCGGCCTGGTCGCCGACCTGCTCGGCCGGATCCCGGCGCCCGGCGACCGGGCCGAGCTGCCCGGCTGGCGGCTGTCGGTCCGCCGGGTCGGCCACTACCGCGCCGAGCGGGTCCGCCTGGTCCGCACCGCCCCCGCCGTCGCGGAGGCCGTCCGATGAGCGTCCTCCAACTGGTCTTCGCCGCCCTGCTGGTGCTCACCAACGGCTTCTTCGTGGGCGCGGAGTTCGCCCTGGTCTCGGTCCGCCGCAGCCAGATCGAACCGCTGGGCACGGCCAGGGCGCGCCAGGTCCTCTACGGCCTGGAACGTCTCCCGCAGATGATGGCCGCGGCCCAGTTCGGCATCACCGTCTGCTCGCTGACGCTGGGCGCGGTGGCCGAGCCGACCGTGGCGCACCTGCTGGAGCCGGTGTTCGAGGCCGTGCACCTGCCCGAGGACGTGATCCATCCGCTGGGCTATGTGATCGCGCTGGCCGGAGTCGTCTTCTGCCACCTCGTCATCGGCGAGATGGTGCCGAAGAACCTGGCGATGGCGGCGCCCGAGAAGGTGGCGCTGTGGCTGAGTCCCGGCCTGGTGGCGTTCGCCCGGGTGTGCCGGCCGATCACGGTCGCCCTGGGTGCCTGTGCCCAGGGCATCCTGAAGCTGTTCCGGGTGGAGCCGAAGGACGAGGTCGAGGCCGTCGTCACCAGCGAGCAGCTCAACCGGCTCCTTGAGGACTCCGGCCAGGCGGGCCTTCTCGGCCCCGAGGAGCGGGAGCGGCTGGAGGACGCGCTGGAACTGGGCTCCCGCCCGGTGACGGACGTACTCCTGCGCCGCGAGTCCCTGATCACGGTCCCTCCGTCGGTCACCCCGGGCCAGATCGTCGAGCTCACCGCCCGTACCGGCTACTCCCGATTCCCGGTCTCCGCCGTGTCCGGTGCGTTCATGGGCTACGTGCATGTGAAGGACGTACTCGACCTGGAGGACTCGGACCGGGCGGTGCCGCAGCAGCTGTGGCGCCCGATGACGACCCTGCGGGCCGAGCTGCCCCTCGACGACGCGCTCACGGTGATGCGCCGCGCGGCGACGCACCTCGCGCAGGTGGCCGACGGCCACGGCAGGGTCCTGGGGCTGGCGGCACTGGAGGACGTGCTGGAACTGCTGGTGGGCGAGGTGACGGACCCGGCACACCGGGAGGAACGGCCGACCAGGACGCCCGAGCCCCGGGCCAGCGGCGAGCCGGAGGAAGTGTCGGTGGGCTGAGCATCACGGGGAGCCGCGTACCGGCGACGGCCGGTCACGCGGCTCCCCGCGCCCCATTGGGGGCACTGCGCCTCGACGTCGCCGGAGGTCCCGACGTCAGGCCGTCCGTGAAGGCTGCCGTCAGGACGTGCGCGAGCCCGACCGGACGATCACCCGCCCGCTCCGTGAGTGCGCACGCCGATATGCCGCGTTTGCAATTAACCGGCGTCTGCAATTATCGTGGTCCTGTCTTCGGCACCACCGAATTCGTCATCGAAGGCCCGCCGGCCGACGTCACCGCAGACTTCGGCACCTCGCGCCGCCGCGCAGATCCACGCTCGAGCGACGGGCGGACGCCCGCCGCCGCGCACCACCGGCCGCGCGCCGACGACGAACAACACGGACCATCGACTACATACCCACGGACGATCACCCCCGGCGCCTCCGGCGACCAGTGTGATCGACAACGACAGGGAGAACATCGTGACCTCCACCCCCGCCGTCACCCTCAACAACGGCGTCACCATGCCGCAGCTCGGCTTCGGTGTCTTCCAGGTCCCCGACGAGGAGACCACCGCCGCCGTCGCCGGCGCCCTGCGGGCCGGCTACCGCAGCATCGACACCGCCGCGATCTACGGCAACGAGCGCGGCGTGGGCCAGGCGCTCGCCGACTCCGGCATCGCCCGCGACGAGCTGTTCGTCACCACGAAGCTGTGGAACGCCGACCAGGGCTACGACACCACGCTCGCCGCCTTCGACGCCTCCCTGGACAAGCTCGGCCTGGACCACGTCGACCTGTACCTCATCCACTGGCCGACCCCGGCCCGTGACCTGTACCTCGACACGTGGCGTGCGCTGGAGAAGCTGTACGCCGACGGGCGCACCCGCGCCATCGGTGTCTCCAACTTCCAGCCCGCACACCTGGAGCGCCTGCTCGCAGCCGCCTCCGTCGTCCCGGCCGTCAACCAGATCGAGCTCCACCCGGGCCTCCAGCAGGCCGAACTGCGCGCCTTCCACGCCCGGCACGGCATCGCCACCGAGGCATGGAGCCCGCTCGCCCAGGGCGCCGTCCTCAAGGACGACGCGGTCACCACGATCGCCGCCGCGCACGGCAAGAGCCCGGCCCAGGTCGTGCTGCGCTGGCACCTGCAGATCGGCAACGTGGTCATCCCCAAGTCGGTCACCGAGACCCGTATCCGCGAGAACTTCGACGTCTTCGACTTCGAGCTCGGCCCGCAGGAGATCGACGCGATCACCGCGCTCGACCGCGGCATGCGCACGGGCCCGGACCCCGACACCCTCAACTAGCCGGCCACCCGGGCCGACGCCCCACCACCGACGACGCCCCCGCTTCGTACCCCCCACGCAGTAACGCAGATTGAGGCACCACCATGAGCATTCGCTCCCTCCTGCCGGGCCGTATCGGCTTCGGCACCGCACCTCTCGGCAACATGTTCCGCGCCATTCCCGACGACGAGGCCGCCGCCACCGTGCAGGCCGCCTGGGACCAGGGCATCCGCTACTTCGACACCGCGCCCCTGTACGGTGCGGGGCTGGCGGAGATCCGGCTCGGCGACGTCCTCGCCGACAAGCCGCGCGACGAGTACGTCCTGTCCACCAAGGTCGGCCGGGTCATCCTCGACGAGGTGGAGGACCCCGCGAGCCGTGAACTCGGCGAGAAGGGCGCTCTGTTCGAGCACGGCCGCCCCAACAAGATGGTCAACGACTACAGCGCCGACGCGACGCTGCGCTCCGTCGAGGACAGCCTGAAGCGCCTCAGGACGGACCGCCTCGACATCGTCTGGGTGCACGACGTCGCCCAGGACTTCTACGGCGACGACTGGGTCGGCGTGTACGAGAGCGCCCGCACCGGTGCGTTCCGTGCCCTGACCCGGCTGCGCGACGAGGGCGTCATCAAGGCCTGGGGCCTCGGCGTCAACAAGGTCGAGCCGCTGGAGATGACGCTGGACCTGGACGAGCCGCACCCCGACGCGTTCTTGCTGGCCGGCCGCTACACGCTGCTCGACCACTCGCGCGCCCTCCAGCGCCTGCTGCCCGCCGCGGCCGAGCAGGACGTCGACATCGTCGTCGGCGGCCCCTACAGCTCCGGCATCCTCGCCGGCGGCAGCCACTTCGAGTACGCCGAGGCGCCCGCGCACATCGTCGACAAGGTCGGCCGGATCAAGGCGCTCGCGCAGCAGCACGGCATCGGCATCAAGTCCGCCGCGCTCCAGTTCGTGCTGGCCCACCCGGCCGTCGCCGCGGCCATTCCCGGCGCGACCCGGCCCAGCCGTATCGCCGAGGACCTCGCCGCGCTCGTCGAGCCCGTCCCGTACGGCTTCTGGAAGGCCCTGCGCGAGCAGAAGATCATCGCGCACGACGCGCCGGTCCCCCTGACGGACGCCTCGTGACCGCCGCCCGCGCCACCCTCGACGTGCGGCAGTCCGCCGACCGGGTCTGGCAGCTCATCGGCGGCTTCGACGCCCTGCCCGACTGGCTGCCGTACATCACGCGGAGCCGGCCGAGCCAGGGCGGCCGGCTGCGCACGCTGACGAACGCCGAGGGCGGCGTCATCGTCGAACGCCTCCAAGCCTTCGACGAGACAGCCCGCAGTTACACCTACTCGATCGAGCAGGCCCCCTTCCCCGTCACGGGTTACCGTTCCACGCTGCAGGTCATCGACCGCGGCGGCGACGGATGCCGGGTGGAGTGGTCGGGCACGTTCACCCCGGACGGTGTCACCGACGCCGAGGCGACCGCGCTCTTCGAGGGCATCTACCGGGACGGCCTGGCCGCCCTGGCGGAGACGCTCGCCGCCTGACCGGGGCGGGCGACGGCCGCCGGGATCGCCGGTGTCCCGGCGATCCCGGCCCTCTCGGGCCGGAATGCCCCGGCCGCGGCCGGGGGGGAGGCTCACACCGGCGTGGCCGTCTCACCCGGAGGCCGGCGGAGCAGGTGCAGACAGACGACCGAGGCGACGACGGTGCGCCGATCGGAGGCGTCCAGGCGGGGGTCCAGTTCGACCACGTACTGCTGCAACCCGATCCACGAGTCGATGGTGCTCGCCGTGACCCGGCCGAGGATCTCCGGCGCCGGACCTCCTTCCGGTTCGGTCTCCGTGAGCTGCCATTCGGCGTACAGGAGACCAGGCCGCGTAAGGAAGAGCCGGCGTCCCCGCTCCGTCCGGAGGCTCAGCCGGCGGCCCTTGACGAGTCCACGGGCATCGACGGTGCCGACCTCCCGGTCCGCGGCATCGAAGAAGCAGAACCGCACCGGTCCGAACTGCTCGATACGGACGATGAACTCGCCGGACGTCTCGGTGAGGACGGAGTGCGCGTCGTCGGTGTACGTGACCTGGCCGAGCGGGGTCCCCGTCGCCGTGGACAGGACCAGCCCGGGCCCCGTGTATCTGCGCCACCATGACCGCTTCGGCTGCCCCACCACGACGGTTTCCAGCTCGAACAGACCGGGCTCCGGCATCGGTCCTTCTTCCCCCACCACGGCATCCCCCTCGACCGAGTACGTCCACTGTGACCGACAACCTGTCCGATTCCCATCCCGCGGTCGCCTGCCGAAGGGGCGGCCGAGGCGAGGGCGACGGCGGCCCGTAACCGGCGTATCGGTCGAGCGAGTCACCGATCTGGCCCGCTGGTTCGTGTCCCGTGCCGGCCTCGCCGCAATCGCGATCGACGGGCCCTGCCACGGCGACCGAGTCTCCGGCCCACTGCCGGCCACGGAGTACCAGGCACCTGTCGCCGAAGAGGGGAGCGATGCCGTCCTCGACCGAATGACCGACGACTGGCAGGCGGCTGTGAACGCCCTCGGCGCCTTGGGTGCAACTGGTCGGCCACACCGGTTCCCGCGCCGAGACGAAGCCTGTCGCCGTCGCCCCCTGGCGCGACTTCGTCTCCCGCCACCTGGTGGCGCACTCCGGCCGGCCTGTGCGCGGGCGGTAGCGGACGAGACTCGCCCCTACATACCGGCCGGATCCTGCGGTCCCCGCCCCGACAGCACTTCCCCGTACGCCTGCATCAGGTCCGGCAGCCGCAACGTCGCCAGATCGTCCCGCGACAGCACCCCGGGATACACCGACAACCGCAGATCCCGATACGCACAGCTCTTCTCGTACAGCGTCCGCAGGAACCGCCCGTTGCCCAGCTCGTCGATCCACCCCTGGTCGACCACGTGCCCGGCGATCGACCGCAGCTCCTCCAGTGCCTCCTCGTCCCACGCGTCACCGTTCTCCGCGGCCAGCACCTCGCCGATCGAGGTCAGCTCCAGGGGCCGGTAGGAGGGAAAGTCCACGCGGGTCGTGAAGCGCGAGGAGAGACCGGGGTTGGCGGCCAGCAGCCGGTCCATGCCCTCCGGATAGCCGGCCAGGATCACCACCAGGTGGTCGCGGTTGTCCTCGGCGCGCTTCAGCAGCACCTGCAAGGCCTCGTCGCCGTACGCGTCCCCCTTGCCGTAGCCGGAGTTGGACAGCGAGTACGCCTCGTCCACGAACAGCACCCCGCCGATCGCGGAGTCGATCAGTTCGTTCGCCTTCACGGCGGTCTGGCCGAGGTACTCGCCCACCAGATCGGCCCGCTGCGCCTCCACCAGGTGGTCGCCGCCCAGCAGCCCCAGCGCGTAGAACACCCGGCCGAGAATCCGGGCGACGGTGGTCTTCCCGGTGCCCGACGGCCCGGAGAAGACGAAGTGCCGTTTCGGCGGCTGCACCGGCAGCCCCTGCCCGGCCCGCAACCGGGCCATGTTCAGCTGTGCCGACAGCGCCTTGACCTGCCGCTTCACGGGCTCAAGCCCGACCATGCGCTCCAGCTCGGCGAGCGCCTCCTCAAGTAACGCGGGGTCGGTCGGCCCGGCCGGCAGCGGAGGGGAGGGCACGACCTTCTCGCGCACCGCCGGATCGACCACCGACGGCATCGCCCCGGCCGGCGGCTCCGCCTCCCCGAACCGCAGATCGCGGCCCTCCGTGCCGAAGAGCGGGTCGAGCATGTCCGGCCCGTCCACGACGTCCTGCCCGGCGCCGGTGAGCGTGATCGCCGCGAGGTCGGCGCTGTCGTCGTACCCGTCGCCCTCGGCGATCGCGGCCAGCCGCGCAGAGGTGTCCATGAACGCGGGGTCGACCCGGTGCACGGCCCGGTACAGGGGGAGCGCGGCGGCGCTGCGCCCGGTGCCCTCGTGTGCCCGCGCCAGCCAGTAGCGCAGTTCCTTGCGCTGCGGCTGCTCGCTGCGGCAGCGCATCAGCGCCGCCGAGAGCAGCGGTTCGGCCTGCCCGTACGTTTCGAGGCGGACCCGGGCCATGCCACCGAAGAGGCCCGCCTCGATGCCCAGCATGGGATCGTCGAGGAGCGGGTCGGTGTGCCGTACCAACTGCTCCCAGTCCTTGACCAGATAGGCCCGGCAGGCGTGCAGGAAGCGGACCTGGGGGTCGGCGTCCACGGGCGGCAGCCCGGCGAGGGCCCGGTCGAGTTCCGGGACGTGCCGTCCGTCCAGCCAGTGGGAAGCATGGGCAAGCAGCAGATCGCGCGGGTTCTCCAGGACCGGCTGCACCCACCAGCCCAGCCAGTACCAGGAGTTGAGCGCGCGGCGGTGCCGGGCGCGCTGATCGCCGAAGCGGTCCCGGTGCCGGAACATTCTGAGCAGCGCGGTCGTCGTGTCGACGCGCAGCGCGTGCAGGCCGAGCCAGGCGTCGGCCATCCCGGGATCCATCCGTACCGCGGCGCGGAACTCCTCCTCCGCCTGCGGATAGGCGCCCATCGTGTAGGCGTCCACGCCTCGCAGCCAGGCGAGGTCGGCCGGGGCCTCCAGGCCCTGCGTGCCGAATTCCATCACGTCCCCCACAAACCGTGCCCCCGTGGTTGGCCCCCGGGCTCCCCCCGATGGCCGCCGTTGGTCGAACCGCTGTGCCGCGGACCGGAGTTGCAGATGCGCGAGGCAGCCGTTCGAAGGTCGCACCGAAGGCATCGTACCTGCGGTTCCACCGCCCGCCGAAGGGTGCCGCACAGGCCGTTTGGCGAGGTGGGAGCAGACCGGGCGCACACCGCTCGGTGACCGAGGGTGAGCAAGGAAGCGCACGTGGCGCACACAAAAGGGGTAAAGGGCAGAACGAAGCCCCCGATCACGGGGGAACAACCGGGGGCTTCGCGTCTGTGGGGCGGCTCCCAAGGGCCGCTCATTCAGAACGTAAGTCCTGTACGGCCCTTGGGTCAAGCCGAGTTGAGGTACTGAGGCAACTTCTTCCGGGCACGTCTTCACGAGTTCAGCACACTGCCGACGGCCCCTCACGGTGGGTGACCACCTGGTCCGGTCCAAAGGTGTTCTCGGGCCCCGGAAGTACCTCGTACCCCTTCTGTGACTGTGTTACCAGGAGGTCGGAGTAGGGCCTGGAGGGGTCGTCGGCGAAGTGTGCGCGTTCCGCCCTGACCCATTCGACCCAGAAGTCCCGCTGTTCCGTCCCGTCCCGCAGCCTGCCCCGGGTCCAGGACTCCTCCGGTGACACCTCCATCCACAGCAGCCGTGTCAGGAACGGGCGCAGCGCCCGCCGCCCGGCGCCGACGCCCTCGACGAGGATCACGGGGGCCGGCGGCAGCGGGCGGGGCGGGCCGAAGGCACGGGCGCGCCAGTCGTAGGGCCTGTAGTGGGCGGTGTCACCGCGGCCGAGCGGCTCGATCACCTGGGTCAGCAGCCGTCCGGTCCAGGCGAACAGCTCCGCGTGGCTGGCGATGTCGTCGAGGTGGAGCACCGGCGCCCCGCCCAGCGCGGTGGCCAACCGCCCGGCGAAGGTGGTCTTCCCGGAGCCGGCGTGCCCGTCGACGCCGACGAGGCGGACCGGGCCGCAGGAGGGCGGCAGGCTCTGGAGCGCGGAGGCGAGGCGGTGGATGACGATTCCCGGGGTGTGCTGAGGTGCGGTGCGGTGCGGTGCGGTGTCGCGTGGTGTGGGGTGTGGGGTGTGGGGTGTGGGGTGTTTTCCGGAAACATTCTAGTAGTGCGGCGCATAGCGGGCGTTTACGGCCCCCGGGAAGTAGCGGCTTGAACTAATTTCGAGTCGTTCTCCAGCGTCCCCGCCAATATTTCCGACCCGCTGACCGATATGTCGAAATCAGACGTTCCCGGTGCGTCCGCCGCTGAGTAGGGTGCCTTCTGCGCGACTGCGAAGGGTCGAACGGGGACGGACAGGGGAAGATGGCCGCGGAGTTATTCGAGGGGCAGTACGTATGGCATCCGGCGGCCGATGACCGCTTGCTCGCGAGCGTTTGCGTGGATGTGCGCGCCGGGAGATATCGCAGCGCCCGCGAGGCCCTGGCCGAGACCCGCGCCGACTTCGCCCTGCGTGCCCACCGTTCCCTGGTCCTGGCGTCCGAGGCGGCCGGCACCGACCTGGTCGAGCGCTGGCTGGCCGAGGAGCCGAGCCCCGAGTCCGCGCTGATGTGGGCCCGGGTCGCCGTGCAGCGGGCGATCCGGGCGGCCGACGCCCGCGACGAGCGTGCCGAGGCGCTGGAGCGGATCGCCCTCGCCGCCTGCGACCGGGCCTCCGCCATGAACCCCGCCGATCCCACCCCCTGGGCCGCCAAGCTGGCCATGGCCCGGCTGCACCGCCCGCACGACCCCGCCCCGAGCGGTCTGCTGACCTCGCCGCGCGGCCCCTGGCGGCTGTTCGCGCACACGCTCGCCCTCGACCCCTGGCACCGCGAGGCCCACCACCGCTTCCTGTCCTTCTTCTTCACCCGCTACGGCGGTTCGGTCAACGCCGCCTGGGACGTCGCCGCCTTCCTCGCCCAGCGGGCCCCCGCCGACTCGGCGATACGGCTGCTGCCCCTGGTCGCGCTGGTGGAGAGCCACAACCCCACCCAGCTGCTCGCCGAGCGGGTCTGGGAACAGCCGCAGTGGCGCGCCACCGCACTGTCGATCTACCACAACTGGCAGCCCGCGGTGGCCGGATACCGCTTCACCCCGGTGCTCGACCTGGCCTACCTCGCGCACGCCCTGGTCATGGCCCAGCGTGAGTTCGAGGCCCGGGCGGTCTTCACGGCCATGGGGCGATACGCCTCACGGATGCCCTGGAGCGTCTTCGGCGAGCCCGCCGAGCAGCTCTCCCGGGCCCGCCGCGCCTGCGGCCTGCCCACCCCCTCATAGCAGCGAGACCCGCACAGTCCCCATAGCGAGACCCTCACCGAGAGAAAGGCCGGTACGTGTCAGAACGCACAGCGGACCCCGTCACCCTCGACGACGATGCGACCCTGCACGCGATGGGCTATCCGCGGAAACTCACCCGCCGATTCCAGGCGTTCGACAATTTCGCTATCTCCTTCACCATCATCAATATTCTTTCCGGGATTTTCTCCTCCTTCGGATTCGGCATGAACGCGGGCGGCCCCCGCATTCTCGTGTTCGGCTGGATCGGCGTCTGCGTGATGGTGCTGTGCATCGGCGCCGCCATGGCGGAAGTCGCCTCCGCCTATCCGACGAGCGGCGCGCTGTATTTCTCGGCCGGTAAACTCGCCAAACGCCACAAGGGTGCCTGGTCCTGGTACACGGGCTGGCTGAACTTCGTGGGCCAGATCGGCGGTACCGCGGCCACCGGATACGCGGCCGCCACCTTCATCCAGGCCTTCATCGCCCTGCAGTGGTCCTCTTACACCCCGACCGCCCACCAGACGGTCCTGATCACGGCCCTGATCATCGTGGTCCAGGGTCTCGCCAACACCTACACCGTCCAGCTCGTCGCCGTACTGAACCGGATTTCCGTGTGGTGGCTGCTGATCGGACTCGTGGTGATCGTGGGCACACTGATCGTGATGCCGGCCCACCATCAGTCGGCATCCTTCGTGACGCATTTCGTGAACAACACCGGCTTCACCAACGGCCTTTACGGCGGCATGCTCGGCCTGCTGGTCACCAGCTGGACCTTCACCGGCTTCGACGGCAGCTTCCACATGTCCGAGGAAACGGTCCGGGCGACCGTGAACGCCCCCAGGGGGATCATCCGCTCGATCGGCTATTCGGCGATCACGGGCCTCGTCCTGATGCTCGCGCTGGTGTACAGCATCGGCGACTACGACAAGGTGGCGAGCTCATCCGCGCCGCCCGTCCAGATTCTCATCGACGGACTCGGCATGGGCTGGGCCAAGGCGATGCTGCTCGTCGTCATCGGCGCCATGCTCTTCTGCGGCCTCGCCAACCTCACCAGCAACACCCGGCAGATCTTCGCCTTCTCCCGGGACGGCGCCATGCCCGGCTCCCGCCTGTGGCACTCGGTCTCGCCCCGCACCCGTACCCCCGTCAAGGCCGTATGGCTCGCGGTGGCCTGCTCCCTCGCCCTGATCGTGCCGGGCTGGTGGTCGCACACGGCGTTCACGGCGATCGTCAGCGTCAACGTCGTCGGGCTGTTCCTCGCCTACGCCGTGCCGGTGTTCCTGCGGCTGCGCCTGGGCGACGAGTTCCAGCCGGGGCCGTGGAACCTGGGCCGCTGGAGCAGGCCGGTGGGCTGGCTGGCGGTCACCTGGATCCTGCTGAGCAGCGTCCTGTTCATGCTGCCGCAGGCCTCGCCGATCACCGTCGACACCTTCAACTACGCGCCGATCGCCCTGGCCGTCGTCCTGGTCGTGGCCACGGCCTGGTGGTTCGCCACCGCCCGCCGCCGCTTCCAGGGTCCGGTCAGCTACGGCCGCCCCGACGAGGTCGCCGCGATGGACCTCATCTGACGGCGGTGCGGGAACTCCGGTGGAGGAGACCCCGGTGCGGAACGCCGGGGTCCTTTCAACGGACGAGACCAATATTGGTGGGCGTGGCATGGGCGGAAGTGCTGGCAGGGGCATGCCCGCTGCTCCATAGTTGGCGCACAGTCTCGCACCGGACCAGCAGCGTCGCGCACACCTGGGGGTCTTCCACCCATGAGCAGAGCCGAACAGCCGTCCCGCAGAACAGTTCTGGCCGCCGCGGCCTCCGTCGCGGCGGCCGCCGTCGCCCAGGGAGTGATCCCGGCGGTCCCCGCGGCCGCGGCGTCGGACACCGACACCGAGGACACCGGCCGGGCCCGGACCCGTCCGGTCGACTACCACTCGTGGACCACCCACAGCGACTGGCGGACCGGCGCCACCAAGGGCGTCCGCGCCGTCGCCGGGCGGCGTCCCGGCGTGGTGATCGGCACCCCCGTCGGCACCACCTCCTACACCGACCCGCACACCGGCACCACCGCCCTCTGGGAGTACGGCACCTGGACCGGCCCGGTACGCCGGCTCACCGTGCCCGCCACCGAGACCATCGCCTCCTGGAACGCGGACACCCCGGCCGGCACCTGGATCCAGGTCGAACTGCACGGCACCTACTCCGACGGCACCGCGACCCCCTGGTACGTGATGGGCCGCTGGGCCGCCGGCGACCAGGACATCAGGCGGACCTCGGTGGACGGCCAGACGGACGGCAAGAGCACCATCTGGACGGACACCTTCGCCATCGACGACGCCACCACCGGCCTGCGTCTGACCTCGTACCAGCTGCGCCTGACCCTCTACCGCAAGCCCGGCACCAAGCTCACCCCGACCGTCTGGCGGCTCGGCGCCATGGGCTCCGACATCCCGGACCGCTTCACGGTCCCGGCCTCCGTCCCGGGGCTGGCCCAGGAGCTGAAGGTCCCGCGCTACTCGCAGGAGATCCACAAGGGCCAGTACCCCGAGTACGACAACGGCGGCGAGGCCTGGTGCAGCCCCACCTCCTCGCAGATGATCGTCGAGTACTGGGGCGGCCGGCTCACGCCCGCGCAACTGGCCTGGGTCGACCCGTCGTACGCCGACCCGCAGGTCTGCCACGCGGCCCGGTACACCTACGACTACCAGTACGCGGGCTGCGGCAACTGGCCGTTCAACGCCGCCTACGCGTCCACCTACAAGGACCTCCAGGGCGTGATAACGCGACTCGGCTCGCTCACCGACCTGGAGACGCTGATCGCGGCCGGCATCCCGGCCATAACGTCCCAGTCGTTCCTGGCGAGCGAGCTGACGGGCGCCGGTTACGGCACCTCGGGGCACCTGATGACGGTGATCGGCTTCACCGCGGACGGCGACGTGATCGCCAACGACCCGTGCTCGGCCGACGACGACGCGGTCCGCCGGGTCTATCTGCGGCGGGAGTTCGAGAACATCTGGTTGAGGACGAAGCGGTACAACGCCGGCGGCAAGGTCGTCTCCGGCACCGGCGGCGTCTGCTACCTGTACTTCCCGGCCTGCCCGAGCCCGAGCCAGCTCAAGGCGCTCGCGGCGGTAGGCGTGCGCTGACCAGGCACGACGGCGGCCCCCGGACGGACCGGGGGCCGCTTTCCTGTGACCAAGCTCTCCGCCGCAAAAGCCGCAACGAGTGGCATGGTGGACGGTATGACCACGCATTCCACCACCGCCGCCCGCGCCCGTACCGGCGGCCCCAAGGACGACGGCCCGAAGGTCCTGGAACACGTCATGGGCTGGACCCTTGTCGTGGTCATCGCCATGTTGGTGACCCAACTCGGACTGCTTTGACCTGACCCACTACCCGACCTGGCATACTGCGGATGTCCCGCAGCCTGCTGAGACCAGGGTCTAAATTGAATATTAGTCAACAGCGTGCCGCCGCCCGTCCCCGGGCGCGCGGCACCGAGCGCTCCGTGGCCCGTCGTGCCGAACTCATCGCCATCGGGCGGAAGTTGTTCGCCGACACCTCGTACGACGCGCTCTCCATGGACGACATCGCCAGGCAGGCGCATGTCGCCAAAGGGCTGATCTACTACTATTTCCAGTCCAAGCGGGGCTACTACCTGGCGATCATCCAGGACTCGGTCGCCGACCTGGTCTCCTATGCCGGGAGCGGCCTGGAGCTGCCCCAGGTGGACCGCGTCCACCGCACCATCGACAGCTATCTGCGCTTCGCCGAACACCACCAGGCCGCGTACCGCACGATCGTCAGCGGCGGCGTCGGCTTCGACGCCGAGGTGCACTCCATCCGTGACGGGGTGCGCGAGGCGATGGTCGGGACCATCGCCGAAGGCGCCTACGGCCGAAGCGACATCGCCCCGCTGGCCAGGATGGGCCTGCTCTCCTGGCTGTGCAGCGTGGAGGGCGCGACCCTCAGCTGGATCGAGCACCCCGAACTCTCCCGCGACACCATGCGCGAACTGCTGGTCAAGACGCTCGGCGGCACCATGCGCGCCATCGAGGAACTGGACCCCGCCTACCCCGCGCCGGCCCCGGCCCGCCGGGACACCTGACACGTACAAGGGGCGGAGGTCTCGTGGAACCCCCGCCCCAAGCCCCCCGTGACCGGGGTCAGTTGACGGCCTTGATCAGCTCACCGCCTGCGGTGTCGCCGCTCAGCTCCCACAGGAAGGTGCCGCCCAGGCCCTGCTGGTTCTTGTACGTCATCTTGGTCGCGATGGTCGCCGGGGTGTCGTAACTCCACCAGTTGCTGCCGCACTTGGCGTACGCCGTGCCGCCCACCGTGCCGGTCGCCGGGCACTTGGTCTTGAGCACCTTGTAGTCCTCGATGCCCTGCTCGTAGGTCCCCGCCGCCGGGCCGGTCGCCGTGCCGCCGGGCGCCGCCTGGGTCACCCCGGTCCAGCCGCGGCCGTAGAAGCCGATGCCGAGCAGCAGCTTGGACGCCGGGATGCCGAGGCCCTTCAGCTTGGCGATGGTCGCCGAGGTGGAGAAGTCCGCCTTCGGGATGCCGGAGTAGGAGTTCAGCGGCGAGTGCGGGGCCGTCGGCCCGGTCGCGTCCCAGGCGCCGAAGTAGTCGTACGTCATCGGGTTGTACCAGTCGACGTACTGCGCCGCGCCCGCGTAGTTCGCCGCGTCGATCTTGCCGCCGCTGGTCGCGTCGGCTGTGATCGCGGCGGTGACCAGGGCGCTGCTCCCGAACTTGGAGCGCAGCGCCGCCATCAGGTTCTTGAAGGCGTCCCGGCCGCTGGTGTCGCAGGTGTTGCCGCAGGCGTTCGGGTACTCCCAGTCGATGTCGATGCCGTCGAAGACGCCCGCCCACTTGGAGTTCTTCACCAGGTCGTAGCAGGACTGGGCGAAGGCGGCCGGGTTCCTGGCGGCCTCGCCGAACCCGCTCGACCAGGTCCAGCCGCCGAAGGACCAGAGGATCTTCAGGTTCGGGTGCTTCTTCTTCAGCTTCAGCAGCTGGTTGAAGTTGCCGCGCAGCGGCTGGTCCCAGGTGTCCGCGACCCCGTCCACCGACTCGGCGGCGGTGTGGGCGCGGTCGGTCGCGGCGTACGAGTCGCCCATCGCGCACTTGCCGCCGGTGACGTTGCCGAAGGCGTAGTTGATGTGGGTGAGCTTCGCGGCCGAGCCCGAGGTCTCGACGTTCTTGACCAGGTACTTGCGGTCGTAGACGCCCCATTCCGTGAAGTAGCCGACCACCTTCGAGCCGGCCTGCACCTGGGGGGCGGACGGAGCGGACGGGGCGGCCGCGGACGCGGTGCCCGCGCCGGCCAGCAGCCCGGCGCCGAGGACGGCACAACAGGCCGCGGAGAGCAGCGCCCGGAACCGGGAGCGGTGAGGGGTGTGCATCGGGTGTCTCCTCCTGGGGGAGAGGGGAACGCGCGCCGATTGGCATGAACGCGGTAAAGCGTTGGTCATGAACCTTAGGAGGACTAGACCAGTCGGGTCAATGGTTCGGACCAATTTCGGGGCGGCCGAATGTTGTCCTGGAATTGGAGAAGTAAGCGGTCGTTAACTGGTGACGGGAGGTCCCCGATCGGGCATACTCACTGCGCAGCCGCTGGTCAGCAGGTTCCGTGACCCGGAACGCCGACCGCGGCCGCACTCGAACGACAGGCGGAGCCGCCCCTACCCGACGGGCCGTGACCGCTGGTGCCCGACAGGGAGGAGACCGATGCCATGTCCGACCGCGACCCGCAGCCGGTGGAGCGTCAGCTGCCCACGGAAGAAGCGAGGGACCTGATCTCGCTCGTCCGGGAGATCGCCCAGCGCGAGATCGCGCCCAAGGCGGCCGAGGAGGAGGACGCCGGCCGTTTCCCGCGCGAGGTCTTCACCCTGCTCTCCGAGTCAGGCCTGCTCGGCCTGCCCTACGACGTCGAGTACGGCGGCGGCGACCAGCCCTACGAGGTCTACCTCCAGGTCCTGGAGGAGCTGGCCATGGCCCGTCTCACCGTCGGCCTCGGCGTCAGCGTGCACACCCTCGCGAGCTATGCGCTCGCCGCCTACGGCACCAAGCAGCAGCAGGTCGAGCACCTGTCCGCGGTACTCGGCGGCGGCCTGCTCGGCGCCTACTGCCTGTCCGAGCCGGCCTCCGGCTCCGACGCCGCCTCCCTGCGCACGAAGGCGGTCAGGGACGGCGACGACTGGGTGATCAACGGGACCAAGGCCTGGATCACGCACGGCGGCATCGCCGACTTCTACACGGTCATGGCCCGCACCGGCGGGGAGGGCTCACACGGGATCACCGCCTTCCTGGTCCCCGGTGACGCCGAGGGCCTGAGCGGCGCGGTGCCGGAGAAGAAGATGGGCATGAAGGGCTCGCCCACCGCCCAGGTCCACTTCGACGACGTCCGGGTCCCGGACGAGCGGCGGCTCGGTGAGGAGGGCCAGGGCTTCGCCATCGCGCTGTCCGCACTGGACTCCGGCCGGCTCGGCATCGCCGCCTGCGCCATCGGCCTCGCCCAGGCGGCGCTGGACGAGGCGGTCGCCTACGCCACCGGACGGCGGCAGTTCGGGCACCCCATCTCCGACTTCCAGGGTCTGCGCTTCATGATCGCCGACATGGCCACCCAGATCGAGGCCGGCCGCGCTCTGTACCTGGCGGCGGCCCGGCTGCGGGACGCGGGCCGGCCGTTCGCCAAGCAGGCCGCCATGGCCAAGCTGCACTGCACCGACACCGCGATGAAGGTGACCACCGACGCCGTCCAGATCCTCGGCGGCTACGGCTACACCGCCGACTTCCCGGTCGAGCGCTATATGCGCGAGGCCAAGGTCCTGCAGATCGTCGAGGGCACCAACCAGATCCAGCGGATGGTCATCGCCCGTCATGTGGCGGGGCCTGAAAGTCGCTGAACTGCCCGCGTGAGACCGTCGGGGCCGCCAGCCTGACCCACTCCGGGTCGTGGCGGCCCGGCAGGGTGCGGCCTCGGTCGGCCCAGGTCCGCAGCAGGTCGCGGTAGATGGGCGGATCCTGCGGGGTGGGGGGCGGCAGCGATGCCGCGGGCGGGGGCACGAAGATACGGCGCTGACGGCCGAGGGCGGTGTAGGTGGTCGTCATGCCCGGCCAACGCGGGGGCGGCCGCCCTGGTCACCGATCCTCCGAATCGTGCGTGAGTTCGTGGACGTCCGCTCCCGGATCTGGCCTCTCCCTATTTTCTGACGTACCGTCAGCCGGACCGTCTCCTGCCTCCGGGGAGGCCCGCCATGGCCGACGACCGTCCCGTACCGCTCGACGAGTACCCGGTGCACCAGGTCCCGCTCTCCATGAAGCACGTCGCCACCGGGGACCGGAACGCCTACGACCGCTGCATCTTCCACGTCCTCGACCACGACGGCCGCGCCCTGCTCATCCTCGGCCTCGGCGTCTACCCCAACGTCGGGGTGATCGACGCCTACGCCACCCTGCGCACCGGGGACACCCTGCACGCGGTACGCGCCTCGGACGCCCTCGGCGACGACCGGACGCGGCTGGCGGTCGGCCCGCTGCGCATCGAGGTCGAGGAGCCGCTCCGGCGCTTCCGCCTGACCTGCGACGACTCGATCTCGTACGACCTCACCTGGACCGCCGACTTCCCGGCCCTCTGGGAGCCGCACCACCTGCAACGCCGGGGCGACCGGCTGACGTTGGAGGGTCGCAGGTTCGTGCAGGCCGGGGGAGTGTCCGGGGTGATCCGGGCCGCCGGCGAGGAGTTCCGCGTCGATCCCGCCGGCTGGACCGGGACCCGGGACCGCAGCTGGGGCGTCCGCCCGATACCGGGGGAGGAGGACGGGCGGCTCGCCCAGGAGAACCCGACCGAGGGCTTCCACTGGATCTGGTGCCCGGTCCGCTTCGAGGACCGCTTCCTGATGGTCATCACCCAGGAGGACGCCGACGGCTACCGCACCCTGAACGACGCCACCCTGGTCCGGCCCGGCCACCGCGACCGCCAACTCGGCTGGCCCCGGGCAGAGATCGGCTACCGCTCCGGAAGCCGCCACCCGGAGCACGCCGTCGTCCACCTCGGCGACGCGCGGGGGCCCCAGAAACTGGAAGTGGAGATCCTCGCCTCCTCGCCGCTCGCGATCGGCGCCGGCTACCCGCCGGCGGACGACTGGCAGCACGGCACCTGGCAGGGCCACGCCTGGACGGACCGGCGTACCTACGACATGACCGCGCCGCACCCCCGCGCGGCCTACGGCGTCACCGACCACTCCGCCCGCTTCCGCCTGGACGGCCGGGTCGGTCACGGCGTCTTCGAGCACGGCTCGTTCGGCAGACACGATCCGAGCGGCTTCACCGGCTTCGACTCGGTGGCGCCCTGAAGGAGGAGTCCGGGATGACGACGAAACCGCGCCCACGCACCACGACGCGCGACCCGGAGGACCTCACCCGCCGGCTGACCGCCTGGCTGGACGCCCGGCTCCCCGGCGCCAAGGCCGTCGGCGTCACGGTCCCCGCCTCCAACGGCATGTCCAGCGAGACCCTGCTGTTCGAGATCGAGCACCCGCATCCGCCGCTGCGTGCCTGCGCGTTGAGACTGGCGGCCGATCCCGCGGCGTACACGGTCTTCCCCTCGTACGACCTCACCCGCCAGTACCGCACCATGCGGCTGGTCGCCGAACACACGGATGTGCCGGTGCCCCGCGTCCGGTGGCTGGAGGAGGACCCCGGACCGCTCGGCGCGCCCTTCTTCGTCATGGAACGGGCCGAGGGCCGTGTCCCACCCGACGTCATGCCCTATACGTACGAGGGGAATTGGCTGCACTCGGCGAGCGATACCGAGCGCGAACGACTCGAAGCCGCGTCCGTGGGCCTGTTGGCCCGACTGCACGACCAAGTCCCGTGCGCCGAGGCGGAGTTCCTCGCCCTCCCCGGGGACGGCGACACCCTGCACCGGCATGTCGAGTCCCAACGCGCCTACTACGACTGGGTGGTGGACGGACTCGCCCGTTCACCCTTGATCGAGGCCGCGTTCGACCGGCTCGCCGAGCTGTGGCCGGACGAGCCCGGCACACCGGTTCTCAACTGGGGCGACGCACGCATCGGGAACGTCGTCTACGACGGCTTCGACCCCGTCGCCGTCCTGGACTGGGAGATGGCGGCACCGGCCCCGCGCGAGGTGGACCTCGGCTGGACCGTCTATCTGCACCGCTTCTTCCAGGACCTCACGGTCGCCTCCGGACAGCCGGGGCTGCCCGGGTTCCTGCGCCGCGGCCGCGTCGAGGCCCGCTACGCCCGGCTGACCGGCCACACCCCGCGGGACATGGACTTCTACACCCTGTACGCCGCCCTGCGGCACGCGATCGTCATGCTGCGCATCGCCTACCGGCAGGTGTACTTCGGTGAGGTCGCCGTCCCGGCGGATCCGGACACACTGATCCTGCACCACGGCAGTCTGCGCGCCATGGTGCAGGGCAGCTACTGGGATGCGGTGCGGTGACTCAGGCGGCCTGACGGCCGAGGGCACTGCCGCCGAGGCGCATCGCCGGTACCCGCATCGGCCGCGAGCCCGGGCCGCCGACGTGCGAGAAGGGCTGCGTCCGCCAGTCCAGGCCCTGCGGGAGGGTGAGCAGGAGGGCGGTGTCCTGCTCCTGCGGCTCGACCGACTCGTCCGCGGACGGGGCCTCGGCCGCCGCACGGCCCGTGCCGGCACAGACCGTGAGACCGAACGGGTTCCACGGCGAGGCACACAGCGCGTGCTCCGGCAGGAACTCCTCGTCCGCCAGCAGGGCGATCGGCTGCGCACAGTCCGGGCAGATCACCCGGTACATCTCGAAGGTGTCGTACGCGTCCAGTTCCTCGGCCTCGTAGAGGTCGGGTTCGACGCCCTCCGGCTCGGGCTCGACGACCAGGTGCGGGCGCTTGGACGTGGTGCGACCAGGGCGCTTGAGACTCTGCATGGGTAACTCCCCCTCGGGCTGGGCCGTATCGGCGCTGCGGCCTCGACCACAGCAAGCACTTCCCGTCCGGTCTTGGCGGTAATCACGAGAACATCACGAGGCCTGTTCAGGAGCTGTGGCGTTCGTCACATGCCGCCCGCAGGTGCCCGGTGCGGTGGATTTGTCCCTCAGCAGGCTCACAACCTGCTCTCCCTGACATCACGAACCGGCCATGACCTGGGCTGCCGAGGTATCCCAGGGGATCAGGCGCACTGTAGTTTTTGCGCCATGGAGGAGCTGGACCGTCAAATCGTGCAGCTGCTCGTCAAGGACGGGCGGATGAGCTACACCGACCTGGGCAAGGCCACGGGCCTTTCCACGTCGGCCGTGCACCAGCGGGTGCGCCGGCTGGAACAGCGCGGCGTCATCCGCGGCTATGCCGCGGTCGTCGACCCGGAGGCCGTCGGGCTGCCCATGACGGCGTTCATCTCGGTGAAACCGTTCGATCCCAGCGCCCCCGACGACATCGCGGACCGACTGGCCGGCGTCCCCGAGATCGAGGCGTGTCACAGCGTGGCCGGCGACGAGAACTACATCCTCAAGGTGCGAGTGGCGACCCCGCACGAGCTGGAGGAGCTGCTGGCCAGGCTGCGCGGCCTGGCGGGGGTGTCGACGCGGACGACGGTGGTGCTGTCCACGCCTTACGAGGCGCGGCCGCCGCGGGTCTGAGTGCGGCGGACGGTGCCTCTTGGGGGCCGGCGGCGCTGTGCCGGCTGCGGGTGATTCGGGGCTGGTCGCGCAGTCCCCCGCGCCCCTTACGAGGAGTGTTCGGGGCGCCCCCCGTCCGGAGGTGCCGGTGACAGGGGTGAAACTGTCCTTCATGACTGAGCACGCATCCGAGCCCCAGACCGTACTCCTGCGCCGAGGCGAGGTGCACAGTCCCGCCGATCCGTTCGCGACCGCGATGGTCGTGGAGCGTGGGCAGGTCGCCTGGGTCGGATCCGAGGGGGCCGCCGACGCCTTCGCGGACGGGGTCGACGAGGTCGTGGACCTGGACGGCGCCCTGGTGACCCCGGCCTTCACCGACGCCCATGTCCACACCACCTCGACGGGTCTCGCCCTGACCGGCCTAGACCTGTCCGGGGCCGGTTCCCTGGACGCGGCGCTCGCGCTGGTACGTGACTTCGCCGCCGCGCGCCCGGACGACCGGGTCCTGCTCGGGCACGGCTGGGACGCCTCGCGCTGGCCCGACGGCCGCCCGCCGGCCCGCGCCGAGCTGGACGCGGCCACCGGTGGACGCCCGCTCTACCTGTCCCGGATCGACGTCCACTCGGCGGTCGTCAGCTCGGCCCTGCTGGACCTGGTCCCCGGTGCGGTCTCCCGGGAGGACGCCCCGCTCATCAGCGACGCCCACCACGCCGTACGCGCCGCCGCGTTCGCGGCCGTGACGCCCGCACAGCGTGCCGAGGCCCAGCGCACCGCCCTCGCGCACGCGGCCTCCCTCGGTATCGGCACCGTCCACGAGTGCGGCGGGCCGAAGATCTCCTCCGAGGACGACTTCACCGGCCTGCTCCGGCTCGCCGCGCAGGTGCCCGGACCCCGGGTCGTCGGTTACTGGGCGGAGGCGGCCGACGAAGGCGTCGACAAGGCGCGGGAGCTGGGCGCGCTCGGTGCCGCCGGAGACCTCTTCGTCGACGGGGCCCTCGGGTCGCACACCGCCTGCCTGCACGAGCCCTACAGCGACGCCGGCCACACCACCGGAGCCGTCTACCTGGACGCGGCCGCCGTCGCCGCCCATGTCACCGCCTGCACCGAGGCGGGCCTCCAGGCGGGCTTCCACGCCATCGGGGACGCCGCGGTGAGCGCCGTGGTGGAGGGCGTGCGCGCCGCCGCCGAGAAGGTCGGCCCGGCCCGCGTCCGCGCCGCCCGGCACCGCGTCGAGCACGCCGAGATGCTCACCCCCGAGCACATCGCGGCCTTCGCCGAGTTCGGTCTGATCGCCTCCGTGCAGCCCGCCTTCGACGCGCTGTGGGGCGGCGCCGACGGCATGTACGCCCAGCGGCTCGGTGCCGAGCGGGCCCGCACCCTGAACCCCTACGCGGCGCTTCTCAAGGCCGGGGTCCCGCTCGCGTTCGGCTCCGACAGCCCGGTCACCCCGCTCGACCCCTGGGGGACCGTCCGCGCCGCCGCCTTCCATCACACGCCCGAGCACCGGGTCTCCGTACGCGCCGCGTTCACCGCGCACACGCGGGGCGGCTGGCGGGCGATCGGCCGGGACGACGCGGGCGTCCTGGTGCCGGGCGCGCCCGCCGACTACGCGGTCTGGCGCACCGAGGAGCTGGTGGTGCAGGCCCCGGACGACCGGGTCGCCCGCTGGTCCACCGACCCGCGTTCCGGCACCCCCGGCCTGCCCGACCTGACCCCCGGCCGCGCGCTGCCGGTCTGTCTGCGCACCGTGGTGGGCGGCCGGACGGTGTTCGTACGGCCGGGCGAGTGACCCGGCCGCATTCGTACGGCCGGGCGAGTGATCTCCCGGGGTGGCGCGGCCGTGATCGACGGCCGCCGCTCCGTCGCGCGACCTGCGCATCCTCCGCTCTGACCAGGGGTTTGATGCCGTTTGCGCAGGTCAGACGGCTGTTGACAGCCAGCGGCAGCGGGCCGGTAGGTTCGGCCGAGTCCACCACCGGACGCCCGACCGGGGAACGGTTCGCGCACTCGTCGCAGCGCCGCTGGGTCAGGGACGGGGCCCCGCACCGGGGCAGCGTCACTGGGAGCCAGGCTCAGCGCCCGCGCCGACGAGGAACGTTCGTTCCGGCCGGTCGGGAGGTGTGACCCGGGTGGGGCCCGGACGCTCAGTAGACAACGGCTTTCGGTCGACCCGCAGCCAGCGGGTCCCAGGTCGGCCCGAAGGGCGCCGGGCCCCCATCCGCAGTCGAACGGGCTGGCGAAACCACGGATGAATGGCACCCGAAACGGGCATCCTTACCCCATTCTTTCGGAATCGACACCACCACACGAACGAGCTGTCACGTCAGTGCAGGCTGTGGCCACTATGGTGGTCCTCTGCGTACGACATGAAGGGGCAGCAGTGAACGACGGCGACGGGACCCTCGCGGCACAGGCCCAGGAGAGGCGGTTCGGCCCGCTCGGCACGGCCTTGGTGATCATTCCCACGTACAACGAGGCGGAGAACATCAAGTCCATCGTCGGCCGGGTGCGCCAGGCCGTCCCCGAGGCGCACGTGCTGGTGGCGGACGACAACAGCCCCGACGGCACCGGCAAGCTCGCCGACGAACTGGCCGCCGAGGACGACCATGTCCAGGTGCTGCACCGCAAGGGCAAGGAGGGCCTGGGGGCCGCCTATCTCGCGGGCTTCCGCTGGGGCATGGAAAACGGCTACGGCGTGCTCATCGAGATGGACGCCGACGGCTCCCACCAGCCGGAGGAGCTGCCCCGCCTGCTGACCGCGCTGAAGAGCGCCGACCTGGTGCTCGGCTCCCGCTGGGTGCCCGGCGGCCGGGTGGTGAACTGGCCCAAGTCCCGCGAGTTCATCTCCCGGGGCGGTTCTCTCTACTCGCGCATCGCGCTCGACCTCCCGCTGCGGGACATCACCGGCGGCTACCGCGCCTTCCGCCGCGAGACCCTGGAGGGCCTGGGGCTCGACGAGGTCGCGTCGCAGGGCTACTGCTTCCAGGTCGACCTGGCCCGCCGGGCGATCAAAGCCGGCTTCCATGTCGTCGAGGTGCCCATCACCTTCGTCGAGCGGGAGCTGGGCGACTCCAAGATGAGCCGCGACATCATGGTGGAGGCTCTGTGGCGGGTCACGTCGTGGGGTGTCACCGAGCGGCTGGGCAAGATCACCGGCAAGGGCAGGCCGTCCTAGCCGGTACGGCGGGTACCGCTGTCACAGCCGGTACTGCTGTCACGGCCGGCACCGCTGTCACAGCGGGGGCCCGGGAACCTCACAGTTCCGGTTGATCATCCCCTTATCCCGCACTGAGCCGGGCCCAGGCACACTGGGAGCATGACGACTGGCGCGCAGATCCCTCCGCAGACCACCCGGCCCCGGCGTTCCCGGCTCGGCAGGTATCTGCCGCTGGGTCTCGCCGCGTGGCTCGTGCTGGAGATCTGGCTGCTGACGGTGGTCGCGGGCGCGGCGGGCGGTATGACCGTGTTCCTGCTGCTGGTGGCGGGCTTCGTCGCCGGGGCCGTGGTCATCAAGCGGGCCGGACGCCGTGCCTTCCAGAGCCTCAACGAGGCGATCCAGCGCGGCGGCTCACCGGAGCGCGGCGGTGGCAACGGCCTGATGATGCTGGGCGGCCTGCTCCTCATGATCCCCGGCCTGGTCTCCGACGCCCTCGGCCTGCTGCTCCTGCTGCCGCCGGTCCAGAAGGCGGTCTCCCGCCTCACCGAACGCACCCTCGACCGAAAGCTCCGCGCCGCCGCCCCCGGCACCCTGGGCGACGCCTTCCAGCAGGCCCGCATCCACCGTCCCGACGGCAGGGTGGTCCAGGGCGAGGTGATCATCCGGAACGACGGTCAGGGGCCGGGTGACGAGCCGACGGGGGAGCGGCCGCCGCTGACGCGCTGACGGCTGGTCCGCGGCGCCGGTCGTCCCCTCCGGGACCGAGGAGCCGAAAGCGAGGGCGGGGGCCCGGGGGGGGGCCGGGGGCGGCCCCCGGGGGTTTTGGTGGGGTTGGGGCATAAGGGGGGGCGACGGGTGGATAGGGGTGTTGATAAGCCCCGGGGGGCGC
>NZ_JBEYFE010000036.1:0-88278 GCF_040634235.1 Streptomyces sp. NPDC007157 | reverse complement strand
ATCTGGCGTTGACTTTTGGCACGCTGTTGAGTTCTCAAGGAACGGTCGCTTCCTTTGTACTCACCCTCTCGGGCTTTCCTCCGGGCTTCCCTTCGGTGTTTCCAACCTTACCAGATCCGTTTTCCGTTCCGTTCCCGGTCGGAATTCATTTCCAGTGGCCGTTGGAAGGCCTTTGCCTATTCGATTGCCTTCCGGCTCTCTTTCGGCGTTTCCGACTTTATCAGAAGTTCTTGGCCAGTCTGACCGGCCACTCGTTTCTGAATAAATCGGAGGGTGGCTTCGATGTTCGGAGATAACTCTCCGTTATGAAGCAGATCGATTCTAACGATCAGCCCTGAACTTGTCCAGTTCTAGGCAACTGTTTGAATCTACCTCCCCGCCGGACCTGTGTCAACGGGTCTTCCGGGGCGAAGAGGAGACTAGCAGCTCACGGGGGGTCTCCGCACATCAGGCGGCCGTTGGGACGAACGCGCTGCGCTCGGACTCCTCGAGGTCGCCCGTCTCGCCGGCACGTGCGGCACGGCCGCCGAGGACAAAAACGTAGACGAGGAAGGCCAGCTCAGCGACGACTCCGATGCCGATCCGGGCCCAGGTGGGCAGGCCGGACGGGGTGACGAAGCCTTCGATGGCGCCGGAGACGAACAGGACGAGGGCCAGCCCGATCGCCATGCCCACGGCGGCACGGCCCTCTTCGGCGAGGGCGTTGCGGCGGCTGCGCGGGCCCGGGTCGATGACGGTCCAGCCGAGGCGGAGCCCGGTACCCGCGGCGACGAAGACCGCGGTGAGTTCGAGCAGCCCGTGCGGGAGGACCAGGCCCAGGAAGGCGTCGAGACGGCCGGCCGAGGACATCAGGCCGAAGCCGACGCCCAGGTTGAGCATGTTCTCCAAGAGGATGTAGAGCACCGGGAGCCCGAGGAAGACGCCCAGGACCAGACACATCGCGGCGGCCTGGGCGTTGTTCGTCCACACCTGGGCGGCGAACGAAGCCGCGGGATGGCTGGAGTAGTAGGTCTCGTACTCGCCGCCGGGCCGGGTCAGTTCGCGGAGCTGGCTGGGGGCGGCGATCGTCGACTGCACGTCCGGGTGGGTGCCGATCCACCAGCCCAGAAGGATCGCGACGGCGGTGGATATGAGCGCGGTGGGGACCCACCAGTGCCGGGACCGGTAGACGGCGGCTGGAAATCCCTGCCCGAGGAAGCGGGCGACATCGCGCCAGGAGGCGCGGCGGGTTCCTGTGACAGCGCCCCGCGCGCGTGCCACGAGTTGACTGAGGCGTCCGACGAGCTGTGGGTCGGGTGCGCTGGACTGGATGAGGGAGAGGTGCGTGGCGGTGCGCTGGTAGAGGGCGACGAGTTCGTCGGCTTCGGCGCCGTTGAGGCGCCGCTGGCGGCGGAGGAGCACGTCGAGGCGGTCCCACTCGGCTCGGTGTGCCGAGACGAAGACGTCGAGGTCCATCGGGTCTGCCTGCTCCTCGGCTGGTCGTCGACTGCCTGTATTAGCTGTCAGCTTGTCGTACTGCGGCGCGATGCGCTCTCAGCTTGGCAGACTTGCGCTGTACGGGGCAGACCAGGGGAAGGCGGCGGGCGTGAGTGAGCTGGTAACGGGTGAGGCGGTGGCCCTCGAACTGCGTCCCGCGAGGCTGCCCAGCAGGGCACTGGCCGTACTGCTCGACCTGGTCGTGGCCATCACCGTGTACATCGGTGTGTCCATAGGCCTGGTGGCGGCCACGGCCTCGCTGGACGAGGCCGCACAGATCGCGGTGTCGCTCGCGGCCTTCCTGTTGGTGCTGGTGGGCGGGCCGATAGCGGTGGAGACCCTGAGCCATGGGCGCTCGCTCGGGAAGATGGCCTGCGGACTGCGCGTGGTGCGCGATGACGGCGGGCCCATCCGTTTCCGGCACGCGCTGGTGCGTGGTGCTCTCGGCGTCGTCGAGATTCTCATGACGTTCGGGGTCGTCGCCTGTATCGCCTCGCTGGTCTCGGCGCGTGGCCGGCGGCTGGGGGACGTGTTCGCGGGGACTCTGGTCGTACGTGAGCGGGTGCCGGTCGGGCAGGCCCGCTTCATTCCGCCGCCTCCGCCCTGGTTGGCGGGACGTTTCACCGAGCTGGACCTGTCGGCCGTTCCGGACGGGTTGTGGCTTGCCGTCCGGCAGTACCTGACGCGGATGCAGCAGCTCGATCCGCAGGTCTCCTGGGCGATGGCCGAGCAGCTCGCGACCGACCTCGCGGCCCGGACGGGGACTCCGGCGCCGCAGGGCATTCCGCCGGCGGCGTATCTGGCGGCGGTGGCGCAGGAGCGGCAGGCGCGTGAGGCCCGGCGGGCCTTCGTCGGCCAGGCTCCCTCCGAATCCGGCGCGCCGAACGCGTACGCCCCGCCGGCACCCGGCATTCCCTATGGCTACGGCTACGGCGACCCCTCGGTACCGGGTGCGCCCCACGGCTACGCTCCCCCGATGCCGGGCACACCCCACGAGTACGTTCCCCCGATGCCGGGCACACCCCATGGCTACGCTCCCCCGGTGCCGGCTGCGCCGAACAGCTACGCCCCGCCGGTGCCTCAGGCGCCCGCGCCTCCCTATGGGCCCGGCCCGGCGGCACCGGCCTTGACGTATCCCCCGTCGGTGGAGCAGCCCCCGGCTCCCACGTCCGCCACGCCTCCAGCGACCGAACGGCCCGCCACCGGGTTCGTCCCGCCGGCTTAGGCGCGAACCCGGCCCCGCGCCGGGTCAGTCGTCGAAGACGGAAGGTGGCGACCGCAGGTCCTCCAGCTCGATTCCGGGTGCCGCCAGGACCACGTCGCCGGCGAGGTGCACGGTGTGCTGTTCTCCCGTGTCCAGGGCTGTGACCTGGTATTCGTCCACGGTCAGAGGGCCGTTGTCAGTGGCGTGTGCTTCGCTTTTCACCAAGGCCCAGGACTGGTCCACGGTGCGCGGGGCGAGGACCGGGTCCGTGAAGGCCACGAGGCGTACGCGGGTCGCGGCGGCGGAAGGGGTGCGGCGCAGAAGACGGGCGGTGGCGACCAGAAACGCGGGGGACGTGCCGGTGAAGGCGTGGGCGCGCACATGGCCTTCGGTGGCATGAGCGCCGGTGGGGTCCGTGCGGACCCAGGTGACGCCGTCGAGGGCGGCGCCGCGCACCCGCCAGCTCCCGGCGTGGAGTTCGAGGCGGATGGGGCGGCCGAGGTCGTCGAGGGCGAGATCGACCGAGCCGCCGTGGTCACCGGAGGGGGTGGTCACCTGGGAGACATAACGCCAGCCGGAGGGGCCGGGGGCGCACTGGAAGTGTTCTTCGCCGAGGGGGGTGTGATCGTGCGGATCGTGGAGCGAATAACGGCCGCGGGGCATGGGGGTCCTGGGTCTTGGCGGGCTGCGGGTCCGGGGGGCCGGTCCTGCGGTACGGCCGCGAGGGTAGGTCGGCGGACCAAAGGGGCAGGCCCCCGACACGGGGGTGCGGGGGCCTGCCTCGATGGACCGGAGCGCCTGCCTCCGGGAAAGCTCGTCAGTGCGCTGGCGTGCTCTCCCGGTGGGCGGGCCGCGGACTCAGCTGAGGCATCTCAGTGGCGGTGCCTCAACAGCGGTACCTGAGTAGCAGTGACTCAGTAGCGGTAGTGGTCCGACTTGTACGGGCCCTCGACCTTCACGCCGATGTACGAGGCCTGCTCGGGGCGCAGCGTCGTGAGCTTCACGCCGAGTGCGTCCAGGTGCAGACGGGCGACCTTCTCGTCGAGGTGCTTGGGCAGCGTGTAGACGCCGACCGGGTACTCGTCGGGCTTGGTGAACAGCTCGATCTGGGCCAGGGTCTGGTCCGCGAAGGAGTTGGACATCACGAACGACGGGTGACCGGTGGCGTTGCCCAGGTTCAGCAGGCGGCCCTCGGAGAGGACGATGATCACCTTGCCGTCGGGGAACTTCCAGGTGTGGACCTGCGGCTTGACCTCGTCCTTGACGATGCCGGGGATCTTGGCGAGGCCGGCCATGTCGATCTCGTTGTCGAAGTGGCCGATGTTGCCGACGATGGCCTGGTGCTTCATCTTGGCCATGTCCGAGGCCATGATGATGTCCTTGTTGCCGGTCGTGGTGACGAAGATGTCGGCCTTGTCGATGACCTCGTCGAGGGTCGTGACCTGGTAGCCGTCCATCGCCGCCTGGAGCGCGCAGATCGGGTCGATCTCGGTGACGATCACGCGGGCGCCCTGTCCGCGCAGGGACTCCGCGCAGCCCTTGCCCACGTCGCCGTAGCCGCAGACGACCACGGTCTTGCCGCCGATCAGGACGTCGGTGGCGCGGTTGATGCCGTCGATCAGGGAGTGGCGGCAGCCGTACTTGTTGTCGAACTTCGACTTGGTGACGGCGTCGTTGACGTTGATCGCCGGGAACAGGAGCTCGCCGTCGCGCTGCATCTCGTACAGGCGGTGGACGCCGGTCGTGGTCTCCTCGGTCACGCCGCGGATCTCGGAGGCCAGCTGGGTCCACTTCTGCGAGCCGTCCGTGATGGTGCGGTGCAGGAGTTCGAGGATGACGCGGTGCTCGTCGGACTCGGCGGTGTCGACGGACGGCACCTTGCCGTCCTTCTCGTACTCGACGCCCTTGTGGACGAGGAGGGTGGCGTCACCACCGTCGTCCAGGATCATGTTCGGGCCGCCGGTGGGGGTGTTCGGCCAGGTCAGCGCCTGCTCCGTGCACCACCAGTACTCCTCCAGCGTCTCGCCCTTCCAGGCGAAGACGGGGACGCCCTGCGGGTTGTCCGGCGTGCCGTTCGGGCCGACGGCGATGGCGGCGGCCGCGTGGTCCTGGGTGGAGAAGATGTTGCAGGACGCCCAGCGGACCTCGGCGCCGAGGGCGACCAGGGTCTCGATCAGGACGGCGGTCTGCACGGTCATGTGCAGGGAGCCGGTGACGCGGGCGCCGGCCAGCGGCTGCGCGTCGGCGTACTCCCTGCGAATCGCCATCAGGCCGGGCATCTCGTGCTCGGCGAGGGTGATCTCCTTGCGGCCGAAGTCGGCCAGGGAGAGGTCGGCGACCTTGAAGTCCTGTCGGTTGTCGACAGTCGTCATTGCGAGCTGCTCCTCGGTATCGGGTCGAGGGTGGGTACGGCTGGTCTGCGCGGCGGCGGACACAGGGGTGCCCGAGAAGAGGACACAGGCATGCCCGCGTGCGCGCAGCGCAGTCCGTCGGAGGCCCTCTCTCCCTCGGCCGGCCCGCATGGGGCCGCCCGACCGCCATCAGCAGCGACGTCTGGCTTCGTCCCAAGCTACACCGGTGTGGCGGGGCGTCCCCAGTCCGCCTCCGAACAGTTCACGCCGTTCGAGGGGGTGGGCGCGGTCGGCGGGGTGGGATGTGAAGAGGTGATGAGGGTCTCGACGAGGGGGTGCGCAGGAACGAGCGGGAGGGGATCAACCAGGACTTTCGCGCCTTTGGGCAGGGGTGGGGGTGTTGCAGGATGCAGGGAGATCGGGAGTTCCGGTCGAGCGCGCGGGGCGTCCGGGACGGCGTTTCGTGTGACGAAGGCGTTAGGAGATCGACGTGACCAGTCCGGCCGGCCCTCCCCCCACGGGCAGCCACGGTGACGAGCCGAGGAAGGTGAAGCTGCTGGCGGTGACCGCATGCCCGACGGGTATCGCGCACACCTACATGGCAGCCGAGAAGCTCGCGCAGGCCGCTCAGAGCCGCGGTGTCGAGATGAAGGTGGAGACACAAGGGTCCATCGGGGCCGAGAACATCCTGGATGACAACGATGTCAGAAGCGCGGACGGTGTCATCGTCGCCGCGGACAAGGACGTGGACCTGGCTCGCTTCGCGGGCAAGCGGGTGCTCAAGGTCGGGGTGGCCGAGGGGATCCGGCATCCCGAGCAGCTGATCGAACGGGTTCAGTCGGCGCCCGTGCACCAGCCCGGGGGTACGGCCACGGAGCCGGTGGCAGGCGGCGGCAGGGAACGGAGCGTTGCCTACAAGGCGCTGATGAACGGGGTCAGTTACATGATCCCGTTCGTCGTGGTCGGTGGGCTGCTGATCGCGATATCGCTCTCGCTGGGCGGGAACCCGGACCCCTCGGGCGGGCTCGTCATCCCGAAGGACTCCTTCTGGATGGACGTGAACAACATCGGTGTCATCGGCTTCACGCTGATGGTGCCGATCCTGTCCGGGTACATCGCCTACGCCATCGGGGACCGGCCCGCCCTGGTACCGGGCATGATCGGCGGCTGGATCGCCAACACCGGCTCGCTGTACGACTCGAAGGCGGGCGCGGGGTTCATCGGGGCGATCGTGACCGGGTTCCTGGCCGGATATCTGGTGCTGTGGATCAAGAAGGTCAAGGTCCCGAAGTTCGTCCAGCCGATCATGCCGATCATCGTGATCCCGATCGTGGCGACGACGACGCTGGGACTGTTCTTCATCTACGTGATCGGGAAGCCGATCGCCTGGGTCTTCGAGCATCTGACCAGCTGGCTGAGCGGGATGACGGGCACGAGCGCGATCCTGCTGGGCGCGATCCTGGGCCTGATGATCGCGTTCGACATGGGCGGGCCGGTCAACAAGACGGCATTTCTCTTCGGCGCCGGGTTGATCGCGACCGGCAACCAGACCGTGATGGGCATGTGTGCCGCCGCGATCCCGGTCATGCCGCTGGGCCAGGGGCTGGCCACGCTCCTCCGGAAGCGGTGGTACGACGAGCAGCAGCGGGAGACCGGGCTGGCCTCCCTGTTCATGGGCTGCTTCGGTATCTCGGAGGGCGCGATCCCGTTCGCCGCGGCGCGGCCCGCGCAGGTCATCCCGGCCAACATGCTGGGCGGCGCGGTGGCCGGCGCGATCGCCGGGCTGGCCGGGGTGAAGGACGCGGTGCCGCACGGCGGGCCGATCGTGGCGGTGCTGGGCGCGGTGAGCGGCGTACCGATGTTCTTCGTGGCCGTCGTGATCGGGACGGTGGTGACGGCGCTGACGACCGTGGCGCTGGTCGACCTGAGTATGCGGAAGAGGAGCGGCGAGCCGACGGAGAGCGCGGGCGCCCCCGTCCAGGTACCCGAGTCCGTGCTGGTCGGGGCGGTGGCCGGTGGGGGTGCGGTTCCGGTGGCGGTCGGCGCGGACGGCACGCCCGATCGGACGGCAACCATGGCGACGACGGCAACGGCAACGACAACGACAGCGGCGACGGAGACAGCGGGCGCGGTGGGCACGGGCACGGCAGGCACAGCTGACCGGCCGATGTCCACGAGCGCGGTCGGTGGGCCGGGGGCTCCCGATACGCCGGAGGCGCCGGGTAGGCCGGGTGCGCCGGACACTGCGGGTGCACCGGACACGCCGGATGCATCTCGACGCGACTCGGTCGAGGTGCTCTCCGGGTATCTGACCGAAAAGACCGTCAAGGTCCGGCTCGACGCGGACGGCAAGGAGGACGCGATCCGGGAGATGGCCGGGTTGCTGGCGCGCAGTGGTCGGGTAGCGGATGTCGAGGAGCTGGTGGCTACCGCGCTGCGGCGCGAGGCGCAGGGGACGACCGGGCTCGGCGAGGAGATCGCGATCCCGCATGCCAAGACGGATGCGGTGACCGCGCCGGTCGTCGGGTTCGCGCGGTCGGCGGAGGGCGTCGAGTGGGGCTCGCTGGACGGGACGAAGGCGCGGCTGGTCTTCATGATCGCCGTACCGGAGGCGGCTGCCGGCGACGAGCATCTGCGGATCCTCGCGCTGCTGTCCCGGAAGTTGATGGACGCCGGGTTCCGGGAGCGGCTGCTGGCCACGACGGACGAGCAGGCGGTCCTCGGCGTGCTGAGCGAGGTCGGGTGATCGGGTGATGGCGGGCCCGCCTCCCCAGTCGACGGGGGCGGCGGGCCATGTTCGGCGTGCGCTGGGCCAGAGCTGGAGCCAGAGCTGGAGCTACGGGCCACGAATACGGCCGCGAGCACGGCACAGGCACCGCCAGGGCCACGAGCACGGCGCGGGCACCGGCAACGTCACAGCCACAGCCACAGCCACAGCCACAGCCACAGCCACAGCCACAGCCACAGCCAGTAACAAGTTAGGCCCAGGTGGGCTCAGATGCGGTCGGTGTCCGAGGACGATCGGCATCTGACGGCTGCGGCATCTGACGGCCACGCATACCCGACGACAACCGGCGTTCTACGGCGACGGGCCCGCCCCCCTGTTGCAGGGGGGCGGGCCCGTCGCTGTGGCGGTTCGGGAAGGATCAGTGGCCGGCGGGGTGGGGGGTCGGGCCGCCCGGGGTGGCTTCCGGGTCGGGGCCCTTGGCGGCCTCGGCCTCGTCGTAGATGTCGGGTTCGAGGTAGATCACGCGGGCGATGGGGACCGCGGTGCGGATGCGGGCCTCGGCGGCGTTGATGGCATTGGCGACCTCGGCGGCCGTGTCGTCGTGCTGGACGGCGATCTTGGCGGCGACGAGCAGTTCCTCGGGGCCGAGGTGGAGCGTGCGCATGTGGATGATGCCGGTGACCGTGTCGCCGTCGACGATCGCGGCCTCGATCTTCTTGACCTCTTCGGTGCCCGCGGCCTCGCCGAGGAGAAGGGACTTGGTCTCGGCGGCGAGGACGAGGGCGATCAGGACGAGCAGGACACCGATGCAGACCGTGCCGATGCCGTCCCAGACGCCGTCGCCGGTGAGCAGGGCGATGCCGACGCCGCCGAGGGCGAGGACCAGGCCGATGAGGGCGCCGAAGTCCTCGAGGAGGACGACGGGCAGCTCGGGGGCCTTGGCGCGGCGGATGAACTGCGACCAGGACAGCTTGCCCCGCAGCTGGTTGGACTCCTTGATGGCCGTGCGGAACGAGAAGCCCTCGGCGATGATCGCGAAGACCAGGACACCCACCGGCCAGTACCAGTGTTCGACCTGGTGGGGGTGGCTGATCTTCTCGTAGCCCTCGTAGATGGCGAACATGCCGCCGACCGAGAAGAGGACGATCGAGACGAGGAAGGCGTAGATGTACCGCTCGCGGCCGTAGCCGAAGGGGTGTTGCGGGGTCGCCTCGCGCTGGGCCTTCTTGCCGCCGATGAGCAGCAGGAACTGGTTGCCGGAGTCGGCGACCGAGTGCACGCCCTCGGCGAGCATCGACGAGGAGCCGCTGAACGCGAACGCCACGAACTTCGCTGCCGCGATCGCGAGGTTGGCACCGAGTGCCGCCACGATCGCCCTGTTGCCGCCTGACGCGCTCATGTGTCCGCGATGTCCCTTCTCGCCGTCGTCCGTCTACGCCGTCCAGGCGTGCGCTCGTCTTTGCCCGTGCTTTGCCGGATGGGTCATTCTTGCAGCCCTGCCCGGGAGCGGCTCGTCAGGTATCCACAATCCCGGTACGACAATCAGACCTATCCGGAATCACGGATCCCTCAGACGATCACCGTGGCACGGAAGACCGTGCCCGCGCCCGAGACCTCCGCCTTTTCGCCCGCGGGGACGAACACCGACTGGCCGGGGGTCAACTCCTCTTCGCCCGCCCGGACCGCGCCGGCCGTGCACAGCAGGATCTGCGGGGTCGGCAGGGTCAGGTCGTGGGCGGCGGCACCCTCGGGCAGGACGTACCGGGAGAGCCGGAACTCGTCGATCGGTGTCTCGTAGACCTCTTCGCCGTCCGGGGCGGCCTCGGGCCGCAGCACGCCCGCGTCGCCCGCCTCGAAGCGGACGACACGCAGGAGTTCGGGGACGTCGACGTGCTTGGGGGTCAGGCCGCAGCGCAGCACGTTGTCGGAGTTGGCCATGATCTCGACGCCGAGGCCGTCGAGGTAGGCGTGCGGGATGCCGGCGCCGAGGAAGAGGGCCTCGCCGGGCTGGAGGCGGACGTGGTTGAGGAGCATCGCGGCGATCACGCCGGGGTCGCCCGGGTAGTGGTGGGCGAGGTCGGCGTAGGGCGCGTGGTCGCCGCCGAGGCGGGTGCAGGCGGCGGTGGTCTCGGCGACCGTGTGGGCCATCTCCTCGCGGTCGGCGGTGAGGATCGCGGTGAGGACCTCGCGCAGCGCCGCTTCCTCGGGGCGGGCCCGCAGCAGGTCGACGTACGGCTTGAGGGAGTCGACGCCGAGGGCTTCGAGGAGTTCGGCGGCCTGTTCCGGGGCGCGGAAGCCGCACAGGCCGTCGAACTCGGTGAGCGCGCAGATCAGTTCGGGCTTGTGGTTGGCGTCCTTGTAGTTGCGCTGCGGGGCGTCCACCGGGATCCCGCGCCGCTCCTCGTCCTCGTAACCCTCCCGCGCCTGCTCCAGGTTGGGGTGCACCTGGAGGGAGAGCGGGGCGCCGGCCGCGAGGATCTTGAGCAGGAAGGGCAGCCGCGGACCGAACTTGGCCACGGCCGCGTCGCCCAGCTCGGCCTTCGGGTTCGCGTCGATGACCTGGACGAGTGTGCCGCGCGCGGTGCGCGAGGGAGCGCCCGGGTGCGCGCCCATCCACATCTCCGCCTGCGGCTCGCCGCTCGGCTCCGCCCCGAGCAGCTTCGGGATGGCGGTCGGGGAACCCCAGGCGTAGGGGCGGATGGTGTTGTCGAGGCGGTCCATGACTTCTCTCTGCCGGTTCTCTCTGCGTACGGGGCGGCCAGCGAACAGGGTCGCGTGGGGGCGCGGGGCGCGCCGTACAACGGTGTACGGCGATCCGCGATCCGCGACGGGTCCACAACCACGTACGCCGGTGTACGAGCGCGTACGCCGAGGTACGAGCGCGTGCGCCGGCGTACGGCGGCCGTGTTCACCGCGTGTTTCCCCACCGGTTCGCCTTCGGTACGGCCCTCAGGTCGTCCTTCGTACGGCGGGACCGGTGTCGGTGTCCATCTCAGGCCCCCGATGCGAGCGCCAGGTAAACGGCGGCGAAATCCGTGACGGCGATCAGTTCCGCGAGGGTCTCCAGCTCGTCGCCCTCCTCGGGCTCCAGCTCGCTGACCGGGGTGTCGTGGCCGAGGGCTAGCTCGCGGGCGGCGGGCGCGGCGGTGAGGCCGCCGAGCGGGCGGTCGCGCAGCAGCACCACGTGCGCGTGCAGCGCGGGGGCTTCTTCCACGCGGTCGCGGAAGAAGTCGTCCGGGTCGGCGCTGGCGGCGAGCGGGCCGGCGAGCAGGGCGTGGTGGGCCGCCAACGCCTCGGGGAGTTCGGCGGCCAGGGCGGGGCGGCCGGCCAGTTCGGCGAGGGCGGCGGCGAAGCGGCGGCCCGCGGGGCCGGCCGTGACGCCCTCCGTCCAGACCACCGGGAGCGCGTCGGCGAGGTCCGAGGCGAGGGTCTTGGCGGGGTTGCTGTAGGTCACGATGGCCGGGCCGCACCGCTCGGCGACCCGGTCGAGGCGGTCGGCGACCTTCTCCAGGTCCTCCGGCGGGGCGGTGACCAGGCCGATGCGGTCGAGAAGCACCAACAGCGGGGTGAGCAGCGCCCACAGGACGCCCGGGGAGGAGCCGGCGAGCGGCTCGCCCTGGTCGTACGGGGCCGTCGCCATCGGTACGAACATGCCGTGGGCGCCGGCCACCGCCTCGGCGAGCGGGGTCCCCGCGGGGGCCACGGCGGCGACGGAACAGCCGCGCCGGTAGGCCTGGTCGGCGAGGAGGGACAGGCTGGGTTCGGTGCCGTCCGGGGTGGCGATCAGCAGCAGGTCGACGGAGCCGGCCCAGCCGGGCAGCTCCCAGCGCAGGGCGCCGGCGGCCGGGGCGACACCGGAGGGAGCCAGCCGGATGACGGGGCTGCCGGGGCCGGCCAGCGAGCCGAGGAGGTCGGCGGCGTGGGTGGCGGCGACGCCGGGACCCGCGATCAGGACGGCGCGCGGGCGGCCGTCCGGCTTCAGCTCCTGGACACCCGCCTCGATGGCGTGCCGGGCCGCGGTGCGGACGCGGGCGCCGGCCTCGGCCGCGCCGCGCAGCAGACCTCGGCGGTCTGCCTCGGCGAGGCCCTCCGGCGTGTCGAGCAGCGATTCGTCGAGCATGGGAGCGGCCTCCGGTCGCCGGGGTCCTGGTGCGTTGCGGTCGCGATCGTGGTTGTGGTGCTTACGCGGGGCGGCGGGCCTCGTCGACGAGCAGGACCGGGATGCCGTCGCGGACGGGGTACGCCAGGCCACAGTCCTGGCCGGTGCAGATCAGCTCGGCGTCCTGCTCCTTGAGGGGGGCGTGGCAGGCCGGGCAGGCGAGGATCTCCAGAAGGCCGGCTTCGAGCGGCATGGGGTTTCCCTTCGGGGAGTGGGACGTTCGCGTGCGGTCAGATTACCGCCGCCGGGCTGGGCGGGGCCGACCTCAGCCCCTGATGATCGCCAGTACTTCGTCCCGTACCTTCGTCATCGTCGCCTCGTCCCTGGCCTCCGCGTTCAGGCGCAGCAGGGGTTCCGTGTTGGACGGGCGGACGTTGAACCACCAGTCGGCGGCGGCGACGGTGAGCCCGTCCAGGTCGTCCAGGGTGAGGTCGTCGCGGTCCCCGTAGGCCGCACGGATCTGCGCGAGGCTGGCCTGCTGGTCGGCGACCGTGGAGTTGATCTCGCCGGAGCCGGCATACCGGTCGTACTGGGCGACGAGGGAGGACAGCGGGCCGCTCTGGCCGCCGAGGGCGGCGAGGACGTGCAGGGCGGCCAGCATGCCCGTGTCCGCGTTCCAGAAGTCCTTGAAGTAGTAGTGGGCGGAGTGCTCGCCGCCGAAGATCGCGCCGGCCCTCGCCATCTCGGCCTTGATGAACGAGTGGCCGACGCGGGTGCGGACCGGGGTGCCGCCGTTCTCCCGGACCACCTCCGGGACGGTCCAGGACGTGATCAGGTTGTGGATGACCGTGCCCTTGCCGCCGTTGCGGGCCAGTTCGCGGGCGGCGACCAGGGCGGTGATCGCCGACGGCGAGACCGGCTCGCCGCGCTCGTCCACGACGAAGCAGCGGTCGGCGTCGCCGTCGAAGGCCAGGCCGAGGTCGGCCGACTCCTCGCGCACGCGCCGCTGGAGGTCCACGATGTTGGCGGGGTCGAGCGGGTTGGCCTCGTGGTTCGGGAAGGTGCCGTCCAGCTCGAAGTACATCGGGACCAGGGTCAGGGGCAGGCCCTCGAAGACCGTCGGGACCGTGTGGCCGCCCATGCCGTTGCCCGCGTCGACCACGACCTTCAGGGGGCGGATGGAGGTCAGGTCCACGAGCGCGCGCAGATGGGCCGCGTAGTCCGACAACGTCTCGCGGGAGGTGATGGTTCCGGGCGTGGCGGCCGGCTCCGGCGCGCCCTGCTCCGACCAGCGCTCCGCCAGCTCCCGGATCTCCGTCAGACCCGTGTCCTGGCCCACCGGGGCGGCTCCCGCGCGGCACATCTTGATGCCGTTGTACTGCGCCGGGTTGTGCGAGGCCGTGAACATCGCGCCGGGCAGGCCGAGTGCGCCCGAGGCGTAGTACAGCTGGTCGGTCGAGCACAGGCCGATCTCGGTGACGTCGACACCGCGGGCCGCCGCGCCGCGCGCGAAGGCGCGGGACAGGCCGGGCGAGGAGGGCCGCATGTCGTGGCCGACGACGATCGCGGCGCCGCCGGTCACCTGCACGAACGCGGCGCCGAACAGCTCGGCGAGCGCCTCGTCCCACTGGTCCGGAACCACCCCGCGCACGTCGTACGCCTTGACGATCTGCGACAGATCAGCAGCCACGGCCAACCCTCCTGAAGTCCTATCGGTCGCCCCAAACTACCTGCATCGGGCCAAGGCGCGGACGCGGGATCCGCCGGAGGATCCCCGACGGACTCCCAGCGGACAACGGGCCGTGATCTGCGGCGATCCACCGGACGGGGAACAAGCCGAGCGCGGCGCCCCGGGCGGCACCGGAGAGCGGCTGACCGGGCGGAGCGGGCGGCCATGCCCCCGGCAGGCGGGGAGGCGACAAGTGCGGCCGCCAGAAGGCCCGTCAGGCCCGCGAGGTGGGCTTTCACCCGGTCCCCGTCGAGCGGGACCAGAACGGTCGCCAGGGGCAGGGCGACCACCAGGGCGGACCGGCCCGGGGAGTCGGCGACGGGCTCCAGTTCCTGGACGTACACGTGCGCCCCCGGATTCCGGTATGCGGAAGGCGATTTCCCGCCAGTCACCCGGGACGGCCGTGTCCGCGACGACGACATGGCATTGCGCCCGCATCACCCGACAAGGCGGAGTGGAGGGACCGAACGAGGGACAGCGGGGAGAACCGGACGAGGAGCGACGGGAGGAAACCCCGGGGCGACCGCGATGAACGGCTCAGTTGTCCGGTGACCGCAGTACCCGCAGATGGCCGCGCCGCGCGACCTCCATCGGGTCCGCGCCGCGCCCGCCGCCGGCCTCGGCCGCCCGCTCCTGGGGGCGGGCCGCCTCGCGCACCGCGTTGGCGAGCGCTTCCAGGTCGTCCCCGCTGGGACGGGCCGGGGCGGAGCCGTCGATGAGCCGGACGACCTCCCAGCCGCGCGGGGCGGTGAGGCGCTCGGAGTGCTCGGCGCACAGGTCGTAGCAGTGGGGTTCGGCGTAGGTGGCGAGCGGGCCGAGGACCGCGGTCGAGTCGGCGTAGACGTACGTCAGCGTCGCGACGGCGGGTCGGCCGCAGGCGGTTCGCGAACAGCGACGTACAGGGCTCACGACGTTGGACGGTACCGCACTCTTGAGCGGGCCGCGACGACTCTCCCCCAGGTCACTCCACCGTGTCGGGTTGTGAAACGCCGCACACACCCCTCCGGACACGCCCCGCTGACCTGCGCGGACAGCCCCGTCCGGGATCCCGGACGGGGTCGCGTCCGGTCATGGGTCGGTACAAACACCGTCAATTGCCTTGAGCTCGCCGGTCTTGTGGAGATACGGAAACGAGCCCAACCTTGGCTGAAATGGTCATCCTCCGACATCCTGCCCCGAGCGGTCTCGACGCGTGGAGCGGCGCGCCCGAAGCCCGCGAGGACTACGCTTCACCAGTGATGGACAACCGTGTACCGCCCCGTGCCGCCGGCCCCGGGCCTCGTCGACGCGATCGCCACGGTCGGGGCATGCGCGGGCCGATCGCACCGCCTCAGGTGCCGCTGGCCGCGAGCCGCGCGGACGTGTTCGCGGATCTGGTGCAGGACTCCGTGGAACGCCTGGAGCGGCGCTGGCCACAGCTCGCCGACATCGATTTCCTGGTCCTCGAAGTGCCCCGGCTCCAGGACCGGCACGACGAGAGCTGGAGCGACGAGGCGGTGCCGCTGGGCGGGATAATTCCCGCGCGCGAGGGACGCCGGGCGCGTGTGGTCGTGTACCGGCGGCCGGTCGAGATCCGCACCAAGGGTCGCGACGAGCGGGCCGCGCTGGTGCACGAGGTCGTCGTGGAACAGGTCGCCGAACTGCTCGGGCTCACCCCGGAGACGGTGGACCCCCGCTACGGCGAGGAGTGAGCGGGGGTCCCTTCGGCGCGGGCTGCCGGCACGGGCGGACAGCCCCGGCACGGGCTGCCGGCAGTGCCTACTTCTGCAGCACCGACACGTCCTGGTCCGCCTCCGGTACGGCCACCGTGCCGCGGTCGTCGGGGAGGGTCTGGATGGTGAAGCCGGGGATGCCGTCCTCGGTGGCCGCCAGGGTGCGGGCGCCGTAGACCGGGCCACCGGAGATCGGCTCCACGGTCAGCGCGTAGGTGCCCTTCAGGCCGGACGGGACCGGGGCCTCGACGTCCTGCGTGGTTCCGGACTTGATCGTGAACGTCTTGGACACCGCCTTGCCGCCGCCGCTGCCCGCCGACGCCGTGACCTTGACCTTGGCGGTGCCGGTGGGGGCGGTCAGGGAGAGGGTGGTGCCCTTGCCGCTGTTGTCGGCGGACGTCGCGCGGGTGCCGACCGGCGCGGTCGCCGGGATGTACGCGGTCTCCTGCTTGCCGCTCTTGCCGCGGGTGACGCGCAGCGCGGCCACCACCGGGACGGACTGGTCGGTGGGCGTGAGGACCAGCGAACCCGCCTCGCCGCGGGTGACGTCGCCGAGGTCGGCCGCGGTGGTCATGCCCGCCTTCACGTGCAGCGTCTCGTTGCCGGCCGGGGTGATCAGGCCGTCCGGGGAGGCGAGGCGCACCTTCAGGTCGGCGTCGGCGTCGCCGTCGGTGAAGGCGATCAGCCGGACGTCCGTGGCGTCCTTGGGGATGCCCGGCAGGACCAGACTGCCCGCGGGGTCGGCGGAGGCGGCCAGCCAGTCGCCGCCGGTCTTGTCGTCCAGGGCCTGCACACTCGCGCCGACCCGCCCGCTGCGCACGTTCACGTGCACGGTCAGGTCGGTCTGCTTCTCGTCGGTGAGCGTGGACAGCAGGACCGGCTCGCCGGCGTGCGGCGCGACCGTGATGCCCTCCCCCACCGAGGACTTGAGCTGGCCGTCCTTGCCGTACAGCTCGATGTCGACCACGGCGGCGCTGTCGTCGGGGTTGGTGAGGTGGACGTAGTCGGTGCGGCCGGAGGCGGTGCTGGCGCCCGGGAACCAGAAGTCGGTGTCGGCGGAGGTGCAGTTGACCCCCTGGAGGCCGCGCCCGGTGCCTGCCGCGACCTCGGTGGTCTCCTGCACGGTCCAGCCCGGGGCGTACCTGCCCTCGGCGGTGCCGACGTAGGCGGGTCCGTCGGCGCCGGAGGTGTCCCCGGTGACCGGGGTGCCGGGCGCCTTCGGGGTGAGGACGGGCTTGGCCGCCTTCTTCTTCTTGCCGCTCGTCCCGTCCGCCGACTGCTCGGTGGCCGCCTGGAGTTCGGCCTTGCCGTCGCTCGTGGTGCCCTTGGTGACGGGCGTGAACGAGGTGTACGAGGTGTCGGCGATGTCGGACAGGCTCGGTGCCGGGCACAGCAGGGTGGTGCGCTCCACGGGCAGCTGGGCGGCCGCCTCGGCGGTGTGCGCGGGTGCGGCGGCCGGCGGGTTGAGCGCGGCGAACCCGGTGACCGCCGCGAGGGCGGCCGTACCGGCGAACAGGGACAGGGTGGTGCGGTTCACTGCTGGCTCCCGTCGTGGTGCTCGCCGCCGGTGCCGTGGTGGTGCTGGGCGGCCGGGTCATAGGCGGGGTCGTAGCCCTGCTGGTACGTCGGGTCGTACGCCGGCTGCCCCTGCTGTCCGCCGTAGGCGTACGGGTCGTACTGGCCGGTCTGGTACGGGTCGTAGGTCTGCTGGTCGTAGCCGCCCGTCTGGTACTGACCGGTGTCCTGGTACTGGTCGGCGTAGCCGGGTTGGTAGCCCTCGCCCGCCGGGTAGGACGCCGGGTCCCATTCGTCGTAGGACGGCTGCTGCGGGACCGCGACCGGGGGTTGCTCCTCCCCGGCGGCCGGGAAGTCGGCGCCCTCCTCCGTGGTCGCCTCCTCCTCGGCCTCCGCCTGGGCGCGCAGGCGGCGGGCGCGGCGGCCCTCGCCCTCGACGGGCTGGGCGGGGATCGGCTGCTCCTCGGGAAGGTCGTCGTCGACGTCACGGCGGCGGCCGGGCAGGGCGAGGACGACCAGGACGACGGCGAGCGCGCCCTGCACCCACAGCCAGACGGTGTGGGTGAACGGGGTGTCGTAGGTGACGTCCAGCTTCCCGCCGGAGGAGGGGAGTTCGAAGCCCTGGGCCCAGCCGTCGACCGTGGTGCGGGTCAGCGGCTTGCCGTCCAGGGTGGCCGTCCAGCCGGGTGCGGCCGAGTCGGCCAGGCGCAGGATGCGGCCGTCGGAGCCGGTCGGGACGGTGGTGTGGATGTCGACGGGTCCGGCGGCGACGGAGTCGGGGGTGCCGGAGCCGTTCGCGGAGACGATGGTCGCGCGGGAGACCTGCTGGTCGACGCGCCACAGGGCGCTGCCGTTCTGCTGGCTGAGCCGGGACAGGCCGGGTGTGGCGTCCAGCACGCGCGTGATGTCACGCGGGGTGCCCTTGTGGACGAGGACGTAGCGCACCGCGAACCCGCCGAGCTGGTCGGCCTGGTCGGCGCCGGAGCCGGCGACCAGGTTGGCGACGACCTTGTCGAGCTTGGCGTTCTCGCCGTCGGCGGCGGTCACCTCGGCGTCTCCCATGCGGGCGCCGGAGCCGCGCACCAGCATGTAGTCCACGCGCGCGGTGCTGTCGCTGTCCAGGACGAGGGTGCGGACCTGGTCGGTGGTGGAGCTGTCCTCGGCGACGAAGGCAGGCACCTGGGTGGCGTCGCGCCGTTCGACCGGGCCGTCGGCGCCCGAGATCATCCAGCCGGCGGCCAGGAGCAGCGGGCCGGCGGCCGAGGCGAAGGCGATCAGGGCGGCCACGGGCTGGCGCCAGCCGAAGCTCTGCTCGGCGACACGGGAGCGTGCCCCGTCGGCGCCGAGCGCGGCGGCGGAGACGATCGCGATGCCGTAGACGAGGGTCGCCGGGCCCGCCCAGGCGGACTTGTTGGACAGGACCGCGAAGACCAGGCCGATCAGGGCGACCGCCCAGGCCGCGCGGACGGCCGACTGGCGCTCGGAGCGCAGCAGGGCGGCCAGCGCGGCCAGGACGATGCCGATGAGCATCAGCCCGTCGACCGTGCCGGGGCCGCCCGGGCTGGCGCCGAGCAGGTCGAGGGCGGAGGCGGCCGAGGCGCCGTACTCCAGCCCGGCCTCCTTGAAGAAGCCGAACGGCAGCAGCGTCAGCGACCAGGGGGCGAGGACCAGCAGCGGGGTGCCGAGCTGGGTCAGCAGCCGCAGGCCGGAGGCGACCAGGTCGGAGCGGCGCACGGCGAGCACGACGACGCCGAGGACCAGGGCGATCGGCCAGACGATCGGCGTGAACGCGGTGGTGATGGTCAGCAGCAGCGCGTACGCCCAGGTGGCACGCCAGCTGCCGCGGCCGCCCGAGGCCTTGGTGAGGCCGCTGGCGGCGATGCCCGCGCGGGCGATCAGCGGCAGCAGCACGGCGAGCACGGCGGTGCCGATGCGGCCGCCCGCGAGCGCGCCGGTGGCGGCGGGCAGGAAGGCGTAGGCGATGGCCGCCCAGGCGCGCAGCAGGCGCGAGGTGACCAGCGGCCGGGAGGCGAAGTAGGCGGTGAACCCGGCCAGCGGCACCGAGGCGACCAGCAGCACGGTCACCGCGAGCCCGGTCGAGCCGAACAGCAGGGCGGCCAGCGAGGCGATGAGGGCGAGATACGGCGGGGCGGCCGGGGTGCCGCCGGCGCCGACCGCGTGCCAGGAGTCCAGGTAGCGGGACCACAGCTCGCCGGAGGTGCCCGGGGCGGGCAGCAGGGCGCCGCCCGCGAGCGCGCCGCTGCCGAGCAGTGCGCGGCAGGCGACCAGCGAGAACAGCAGCAGCACCAGGAAGAGCACCGGGCCCGGTTTGCGGGCGATGCGCTTGAGGCGGGCGAACTGCTCGATCTCCAGGAAGTCGGCGTCGTCGCCGCCGGGCCCGGACTCGACCGCGCTGCCGTGCCGGCCGGCCGCGGACAGTTCGTCGTCGGCGCCGAAGAAGTTGCCCGCGAACTGCTCGACGGTGGCCCGCACGGTCGCGCCGGGCGGCGGGAACAGCGGGCGCAGTTCGCCCTTGTCGAGCTGGGAGGGGCCGCGCCTGCGCCGCCCGGCGATGATCCGCTCGGGGCGCAGCAGGGTGCCCAGCAGACCGCGGATCTCGTCGAGGGCCTGGCCGGGGACCTTGCCGACGAGGTTGGTGACCGTGCGCACCAGGGTGCCGAGGACCAGCCGCAGCAGGACCCAGGGCAGCGCGGCCGTACGGGCGTTGACGAGCAGGGTGTAGACGGCGCCGGCCTTGTCGACCTTGTGCGGGGAGGCGGTGGTGCGGCCCGCGCAGTCGACGGCACGGCGCTCGCGGGAGGCGGCCTCGGCGTGCCGTACGACGGCCTCGGGGGCGATCAGGACGCGATGGCCGGCGTTGTGCGCGCGCCAGCACAGGTCGACGTCGTCGCGCATCAGGGGGAGCCGGCGGTCGAAGCCGCCGAGTTCCTCGAAGACGTCGCGGCGGACCAGCATGCCGGCGGTGGAGACGGAGAGCACGGGCCGGACGTGGTCGTGCTGGCCCTGGTCCTGCTCACGGCGGTCCAGGCCGGTCCAGCGGCGGCCGGAGTTGGCGATGGTGACGCCGACCTCCAGCAGCTGCCGACGGTCGTACCAGCCGCGCAGCTTGGGGCCGACGACCGCCACGTCGTCGCGGCCCAGCTCCATCTCGTTGTCGACGACCCGGAGCAGCTGGGCCAGGGCGTCGGGTTCCGGGGCGCAGTCGTCGTGCAGCAGCCACAGCCACTGGACGGGTTCGCCGTAGGGCAGCTCGGGCATGTCGTAGGCGTCGTCGCGCCACTGGCGGGTGACCGGGTCCCAGCCGCTGGGCCGCTTCAGGTACGGCAGGTCGTCCGGGGTGAGGACGGGCGCGGTGCGGCTCGCCTCCTCGACGGCCTGGCCGAAGCCGGTGCGGCGGGCGAGGTGCACGACGTTGGCGTCGCCGAGGGACTCGGAGAGCAGCCGGGCGGAGTCGTCCGCGCTGCCGGTGTCGGCCGCCACCGCGTACTGGGCGGGGCGCTCCTGGCCGAGCAGCCCGGCGAGCGCGTCGGGCAGCCAGCGGGCGCCGTCGTGGGAGACGAGGACCGCGGTCACCACATGACGCGGGAACTCGGGCGGGCGGGTCGGGTCGAACCCCGCTGTGGCAGTTGTTGCCTGGGCTGCCTGGTGGCTGTGGACGGACATCGAGGTACGGGCCCCGGTTCGATGGACTGCGGTGGACTCCAGCGCCCGCTGGTGGCGGCGAGGCGTCTCGGACGAGCGCCCACACTATCGGCTGGGCATGTCGACGGCCCGCCCCCTGTGGACAACCCACGGGCGACGGGCCGTTCGCGCGGCTCGGTCGGGTGCGACGGGCGGACGCCCGGTTCAGACGGCGGCCTTCTTCAGGCGGCGGCGCTCGCGCTCGGACAGTCCGCCCCAGATACCGAACCGCTCGTCGTTGGCGAGGGCGTACTCAAGGCACTCGGAGCGCACCTCGCAGGCGAGGCAGACCTTCTTGGCCTCTCTGGTGGAGCCGCCCTTCTCAGGGAAGAAGGACTCGGGGTCGGTCTGGGCGCACAGCGCGCGCTCCTGCCAGCCGAGTTCCTCGTCCGCGTCGTCGACCAGCAGTTGCTGCACCAGCTCGGTCATGTGCGCCCCTCGTCTGTCTTTCACGTCCCCGTGCCTGGCCGTTACCGATTTCGGCTGAACGACACGAGTGAAATTACAAGTGTGCTGCTCCGGGCGAGTCAAGCCGAGATCTGCTATTGGGCCCGTTATTCACTCTGCGGAACCAAGGCCATGCGGAAAGTGTTCAAATCGGCATAAACCTTGACACGCAGACGAAGCCCACGAGGGCCCCCGACCCCATACAGGGCTTGTACGGAGAAGGACGCCCAGATGTTCGATCGCGTTCCGCAGTGACACGCGCGCCCGGTTGTGCGCCATGTGTCCCGGGTGCTTGCTGAACAAACCTTTCGGCAGAGAGATGAACCGGATGAGGTGAAACATGTCCCACATACCGGGCGCCGAGTTGACACTGCGGGTGTGAACCGATGTCCTAGTGGGCATGCTCGCGAACTTGGCACTCACCTCGACCCGCACCGCCGGGTCCCACGGTGCTGCCCGCGCTCGCTGTAGCTGTTGCTGTTCCAGCTGTTGAGCCGTAGCCGTATCCCACCGCTCCAGCTGCAGACCGGGTCCCCAGGACTCCGTTTTCGCATTTCGTTCCCCGCTGACCTTCTTCACTGAGGAACCACCGCACCCCATGAACAGCGACAACGACCTGCAGATCGCCGGCGACATCCTCGAAGTCCCGCACCTGCTGCAGCCCCCGCGAGAGCACCCGGTCACCGTGGCCGAGTTCGCCGGCCTGGCCCGCACGATCGCCGCCGACCGCGCGCAGTGGGAGCACCTCGTGCGGTACGACGCGACCACGCGCTGGTACCACCGGCTGCGCACCGGCCCCGGCTACGAGGTGTGGCTGCTGTCCTGGGTGCCCGGTCAGGGCAGCGGGTCGCACGACCACGGCCGCTCGTCCGGGGTGCTGACGGTCCTGGCGGGCACGCTCACCGAACACACCGGGCGCGGCACGCGCGCGCTGTCCGCCGGCGCGCAACGGGTCTTCGCGCCGGGGTACGTGCACGAGGTGGTGAACGACGCGCTGGAGCCGGCGGTGAGCCTGCACGTCTACTACCCGGGCCTCACCGAGATGCCGATGCACACGACGCAGAGCTGCGAGGCGCGACCCGTGACTGCGTGACGCGTTGTCGGAGCCGCCTGCAAGACTTGGGCGCATGCGCATTGTGGTTCTGGCAGGCGGTATCGGCGGTGCCCGGTTCCTGCGCGGTCTCAAGCAGGCCGTGCCGGACGCCGACGTGACCGTCATCGGCAACACCGGGGACGACATCCACCTCTTCGGGCTGAAGGTCTGCCCGGACCTCGACACGGTGATGTACACCCTCGGCGGCGGCATCAACGAGGAACAGGGCTGGGGGCGGACCGACGAGACCTTCCACCTCAAGGAGGAACTGGCCGCCTACGGGGTGGGGCCCGACTGGTTCGGTCTGGGCGACCGGGACTTCGCGACGCACATCGTGCGCACCCAGATGCTGGGCGCCGGCTACCCGCTGAGCGCGGTGACCGAGGCGCTGTGCGACCGCTGGAAGCCGGGCGTGCGGCTCATCCCGATGACCGACGACCGGGTCGAGACCCATGTGGCCGTCGAGGTCGACGGCGAGCGCAAGGCGGTGCACTTCCAGGAGTACTGGGTACGGCTGCGGGCGTCGGTGCCCGCCGAGGCGGTGGTGCCGGTCGGCGCCGAGCAGTCCAAGCCGGCCCCGGGCGTCCTGGAGGCCATCTCGGAAGCGGACGTGATCCTCTTCCCGCCGTCCAACCCGGTGGTCTCCGTCGGCACGATCCTCGCGGTGCCCGGCGTCCGGGAGGCGATCGCGAACGCCGGGGTGCCGGTGGTGGGCCTGTCCCCCATCGTCGGGGACGCGCCGGTGCGCGGGATGGCCGACAAGGTGCTCGCGGCGGTGGGCGTGGAGTCGACGGCGGCGGCGGTCGCCGAGCACTACGGCTCGGGGCTGCTGGACGGCTGGCTCGTCGACACCGTGGACGCGGGCAGCATCGCGCGCGTGGAGACGGCCGGCATCCGCTGCCGGGCCGTACCGCTGATGATGACCGACCTGGACGCGACCGCGCGGATGGCGCGGGAGGCGCTGGCACTCGCCGAGGAGGTGCGCGGGGCATGACCGACGCGACCGACGACGCGACCGGAGCGGCCGACCCGAGGGCGGACGCGGTGCCCGGGTACCGGGTGTGGGCCCTGGCCGGGCTCCCCGAGGTGCAGCAGGGCGACGACCTGGCCAAGCTGATCGCCGCCGCCGGACCGGGGCTGGCCGACGGGGACGTGGTGATCGTCACGTCGAAGATCGTCTCCAAGGCCGAGGGACGGCTCGTCGAGGCGACCGACCGGGAGGCCGCGATCGACGCCGAGACCGTGCGGGTGGTGGCCCGGCGCGGGGCCCTGCGGATCGTGGAGAACCGGCAGGGGCTGGTGATGGCGGCGGCCGGGGTGGACGCCTCCAACACCCCGGCCGGGACCGTGCTGTTGCTGCCCGAGGATCCCGACGCGTCCGCCCGCGCGATCCGCGCGGGGCTGCGCGACGCCCTCGGCGTCAACGTCGGGGTCGTCGTCACCGACACCTTCGGGCGCCCCTGGCGCGCGGGGCTCACGGACGTGACCATCGGCGCCGCCGGGGTGCGGGTGCTGGACGATCTGCGCGGGGGCGTGGACGCGTACGGCAATCCGCTGGTCGCGACGGTCGTCGCGACGGCCGACGAGCTGGCCGCCGCCGGTGATCTGGTCAAGGGCAAGGCGACCGGCCTGCCGGTGGCCGTGGTGCGCGGGCTCGCGCACGTCGTGGCCGAGGCGGAGGACGAAGGCGAGGGCGCACGGGCGCTGATCCGGGACGCGGCCAGTGACATGTTCCGGCTCGGCACGTCCGAGGCGGTCCGGGAAGCGGTGGCGCTACGGCGGACGGTGCGGGCGTTCACCGACGAGCCCGTCGACCCCGGGGCGGTACGGCGGGCGGTCGCCGCGGCCGTGACGGCGCCGGCGCCGCACCACACGACGCCGTGGCGGTTCGTGCTGCTGGAGTCCGAGGAGTCCCGCGTCCGCCTGCTGGACGCGATGCGGGACGCCTGGATCGCCGACCTGAGGAAGGACGGCAAGTCGGAGGAGTCCATCGGCAAGCGGGTGCGGCGCGGGGACGTGCTGCGGAACGCGCCGTATCTGGTGGTGCCCTGTCTGGTGATGGACGGGTCGCACACCTACGGGGACGCGCGGCGGGACGCGGCCGAGCGGGAGATGTTCGTGGTCGCGGCGGGGGCGGGCGTGCAGAACTTCCTGGTCGCGCTGGCCGGGGAGCAGCTGGGGTCGGCGTGGGTGTCGTCGACGATGTTCTGCCGGGACGTGGTGCGGGAGGTGCTGGCGCTTCCGGCGGGGTGGGATCCGATGGGGGCGGTGGCCGTGGGGAAGGCGGCGGCGGAGCCGAAGGAAAGGGCGCCGAGGGAGGTCGGGGACTTCATCGAAGTGCGGTGATCTTGTGCCGCCTTCGGTTCGGGGTCTACCGGTTCACCGGCCAGTGCACGTTGTGGGGGTTGATCGCGCCCACGCGGCGGCAGCCGCATATCGGACACAGCCCCGCGCCCCTTCAGGGGCGCTCGACGCCTAGGATTCCTTGATGGCCGGACGTTTCGCTCCACGGCCCACTCGTACGACCGTGCGGGGTGGGCACGTCGTCGTACCCGCTGCCGGAGTGCCTCGGCAGGCGACCGCGCCCGGCCGGGTTCGGCTGTGGAAGCCGGCCGGGGCTCTTGATCTCGGGCTCGTGCTGGGGCCATTGCGGCGGGGTCCGGGGGATCCGACGTTCCGGGCCACCTCCGACGGGTCCGTGTGGCGGGCCAGTCTCACGCCTGCCGGACCGGGGACCCTGCGGGTCGCCGTGTACGGCGGTGAGGTGCGCGGGGAGGCCTGGGGAGCCGGTGCCGAGTGGCTGCTGGAGCAGCTGCCGCAGATGCTCGGCTCCGCCGACGACCCGTCCCTCTTCGTGCCCCGGCACCGGGTTCTCGCCGCTGCCCGGCACCGGCGGCCCGGGCTGCGGCTGACCCGGACCGGGCTGGTGCTGGAGTCGCTGATCCCCTCGGTCCTGGAGCAGAAGGTCACCACCGACGAGGCGTACCGGGCCTGGCGGTTGCTGGTGCGGCGGTTCGGGGAGCGGGCGCCCGGCCCGGCGGGGGTGGGCGAGCGGCCGATGTGGGTGATGCCGGCGCCGCGGACCTGGGCGCTGATTCCCTCCTGGGAGTGGCACAAGGCCGGCGTCGACAACAAGCGGGCGTCGACGATCCTGCGGGCGGTGCGGGTCGCCGCGCGGCTGGAGCAGGCCGTGGGGATGGCGGCGGAGGCCGCGCAGGCGCGGTTGGAGGTGGTGCCGGGGGTGGGGCCGTGGACGTCCGCGGAGACCGTGCAGCGCAGTCATGGCGCGGCGGACGCGGTGACGGTCGGGGACCTGCATCTGCCGGGGATCGTGGGGTTCGCGCTGGCCGGGGACCGCCATGCCGACGACGAGGCGATGCTGCGGTTGCTGGAGCCGTACGCGGGGCAGCGGCATCGGGCGGCTCGGTTGATCCTGTTGAGCGGGCAGGTGCCGAAGCGGCGGGCGCCGCGGATGCCGCGTTGGGACATCGGCCGGTTGTGACGTGCGGGTGGGTGGGGGCCCGGGGGCACTTACCGGCGCTTGCAGGGTGCCTCCCCCGGAGGGGGTGCCCCCAGCGCCCACCCGTGCCGCCCCAGCGGCACGAGGGCCCGCAGCGCCGGGTGGCTGACGCGACCACGGCGCCCCGTCAGGGGCGCGGGGAACTGCGCGGTCGGCCCCCGCGCGGCCGCAGTCCGCGTACCTGCTCAGCCACCCCCTACTGGTCCGAGGAGAACCGCACCGCCCCCGCCGGGATCGTCGCGTCGCACCACACCCGCGCGCCTTCCCGGAGCTCGTTGTCGGCGCCGACGGTCGCGCCGTCGCCGATCACCGTGCCCGTGAGGACCGCGCGTTCGCCGACGCGGGCGCGCTTGCCGATCAGGGAGTCGGTGATGACCGCGCCGGGTTCGATCACGGCGCCCGGCAGGATCGTGGAGCCGAAGACCCGCGCGCCCTCCGCCACGAACGCGCCCTCGCCCACCACCGTGCCGCCCGTCAGCTTCGCGTCCGGCGCGACCCGTGCCGTGGGCAGGATCAGGCGGTCGCCGCAGCGGCCGGGGACGGCCGGGGACGGGGCGCGGCCCAGGACCAGGTCCGCCGAGCCGCGGACGAAGGCCGCCGGGGTGCCGAGGTCCAGCCAGTACGTGGAGTCCACCATGCCCTGGAGATGGGCACCGGCCGACAGCAGCTCGGGGAAGGTCTCCCGCTCCACCGACACCGGGCGGCCCTGCGGGATCGTGTCGATGACCGAGCGGCGGAAGACGTACGCCCCCGCGTTGATCTGGTCGGTGACGATCTCCTCGGGGGTCTGCGGCTTCTCCAGGAAGGCGAGGACCCGGCCCGTCTCGTCGGTGGGGACGAGGCCGTACGCGCGCGGGTCCGTGACCTTGGTGAGGTGGAGGGAGACATCGGCGTCGGTCGTCTCGTGCATCTCGACGAGCGCCCTGATGTCCAGGCCCGTCAGGATGTCGCCGTTGAAGATCAGGACCGGGTCGTCGGGGCCCGAGTGCAGACGGGCGGCCACGTTGCGGATGGCGCCGCCGGTGCCGAGCGGTTCCTCCTCGGTGACGTACTCGATGCGCAGGCCGAGTGCCGTGCCGTCGCCGAAGTACGGCTCGAACACCTCCGCGAGGTAGCTCGTCGCGAGGACGATGTGGTCCACGCCCGCCGCTCTGGCTCTGGCCAGTTGGTGCGTCAGGAACGGCACGCCCGCCGCCGGGACCATGGGCTTGGGCGTGTGGACCGTGAGGGGGCGCAGCCGGGTGCCTTTGCCTCCGACCAGGAGGATCGCTTCTGTCACCTGTCGTCTCTGCTTCCTGCCGGGACCGGCCGAACTCTCTGTCGGCCGGCCAGTGTATGCAGACCGTGCGACGGCGCCTTCGACGGCCGCGTGGTGCCACGCGGCATGGGTGTGCGGTTTCCCCCGACTGCCCCCCGACGGCGTGAACGCGACCCCCCGTGCTCAGCGTCCCTGGAGGTGCGCGGAGCTGGTCCGGGCCGAGCCGAGTCTGGCGTAGAGCTTCGCGCCCGGACAGTCGGTGGCGTACCCGTCCCTATGGCCGGAGATCACGTTCAGTCGTACGTTCTTCCCCTTTGGGTAGAGATTGCCACCGCCGGACTTCAGATATGTCTTTCCCTTCGGATTGGCCCCGAAGAGCCCGAGCTTCCACGCGGTGAGCTTGGCGATGGCCGTCACGGCGGCGGCGGGCGGCTTGTGCGAGCCGAACGAGCCGATCACCGCGATGCCCATGCTGTTGTTGTTGAAGCCCAGGGTGTGGGCGCCCCGGACGGACTTCGCCACTCCCCCGGCGCGGCCCTCGTAGACGGTTCCGCACTTGTCGACGAGGAAGTTGTAGCCGATGTCCCGCCAGCCCATGCTCACCACGTGGTAGCGGTAGATACTGCGGATGACGGACGGGGCCTGGGAGCACTTGTAACCGTTGCCGGAGGCGGTGTGGTGGACGAAGGCCGCCTTGACCTTCCCGGTGTAGACGAACCCCTTCTCGCGCAGTGACTCGTCGGCGCCCCAGCCACGGCGGGTGACGATCCTCGGGCGCGGTCCGATGTACGGCTTCGCGCGCGGGACGCCGGTCAGCTCGGCCAGTTCGTCCTCGGTGTCCTGCCGGTTCAGGGCCGGGATCTCGGCGGCGCCGAAGGGCGCGAGGTCGGTGTTGACGGCCGCCGCCGCGTCGGCCTCGGTGCCGGTGCGGGGGACGTCGGCCGGCGGGCCCTGGGGCGGGGCCTCCTCGCCGGGGTCGACGAGTTCGAGGCGCAGGCCGGCCGGGAGCAGGTCGTGCCCGCCGGTGGGGGTGCTGCCCCGTGGGCCGGGATCGTCGTCGAGTTCGGCACGCACGCGTACGTCGACGCCGTCCGAGTCGCCCACCCACAGGGGCGCGGTGCCGCCGTGCACGCGCCCGGAGTCGGCCTCCGCCGTGTCCGGGTCGGCGCCGTGGTCGGCGTTGTGCGTGTCGACGTCCTGCCAGCCCGTCCACCGGCCGGTGGCGGCGGACCGGGTACGGACCTGGACCAGGCCGTGCAGTTCGGTTCCGGGGTTGTCCCAGCTGAGGCCGACGAGCGAGAAGTGCTCCAGGTCGTCGCGGTACAGGCCCTGTTCGGGGGCCCGGCCGAGGACGCGCTCACGGGTGCGGGGGGCGAGGGGCAGTGACCGGGTGCCGCCGGCGAGGGCCGCGGTCCCGGCGGTACGGCCGGTGGTCGTGGTGGCCCGCTCCGCCGGTGCGGCGGCCGCGGACGGCACGTTCAGCACGGCCGCGGGAAGGGTGAGGGCCGCCGCGCAGGTGACGCCGATCGAGGAAGTCAGGAATCCACGCATGCCCCTGATCTTGAACATAGTCAGACATATATGTCCATTGCGGAACTGACGGTCCGTCGGGAGCGATTGCGCCGAACCGGTGGCCCCGCCGGTCGGTGCCGGCCCCTGCCGCGGCGTACGCTTGCCCGGGTGAACGCCACCGATCGCACCCCTGCCGACCTGCTGCGTTCCGCGCTCGCCGCGGATCCCGGACGCCCCCTGGTGACCTTCTACGACGACGCCACGGGCGAACGCGTCGAATTGTCCGTGGCCACCTTCGCCAATTGGGTGGCCAAGACGGCGAACCTGCTCCAGGGCGACCTGGCGGCACAGCCCGGTGACCGGGTGGCCCTGCTGCTGCCCGCGCACTGGCAGACGGCGGTGTGGCTGCTCGCCTGTTCGTCGGTGGGCGCGATCGCCGACGTGGCCGGGGACCCGGCGGCGGCCGACGTGGTGGTGAGCGGGCCGGATTCGCTGGAGGCGGCCCGGGCCTGCCGCGGCGAGCGGGTCGCGCTCGCGCTACGGCCGCTGGGCGGCCGTTTCCCGGCGGTCCCGGACGGGTTCGCCGACTACGCGGTGGAGGTGCCGAGCCAGGGGGACCGGTTCGCTCCGTTCTCGCCCGTCGATCCGGACGAGCCCGCGCTGATCGTGGCCGGTGCGGAGATGAGCGGGGCCGAGGTCGTCGAGCGGGCGCTCGGGGACGCACCGGGGCTGGACCTGACCGGGCCCGGGTCGCGCCTGCTGTCGGGGCTGGGGTTCGACACGTGGGACGGGCTGAGCGCGGGTCTGTACGCGCCGCTCGCCGTCGGGGGATCGGTGGTGCTGTGCCGACATCTGGCGGAACTCGGCGAGGAAGGCATCGCCAAGCGGATCGAGAGCGAGCGGGTGACCGCGACGGTCCGGTGAGGCCGTCCGCCGGGCGCGGGCCGGGGGCCGGTGAGGCCGCGGGTGGTGAGGCCGCGGGCCGGCCGCGGGCGCGGGCCGGGGGCCGGGGGCCGGTGAGGCCGCGGGTCGGTGAGGCCGCGGGTGGTGGGGCCGCGGGTCGGCCGCGGGCCGGTGAGGGCTGTTCGCGCCCACGCGGCGGAGCCGCACATCGCTGCGGCCCGCGCCCCTGGGTAGGTGCGCTCACCCTTGTGGAGTAGTTACCGCCGCCCCCCGCCCCCGTCCCCGGGCACTCTGGTGGAGTGACCGATGCCGGAGGGGCCACCGCGACCGGGGACGGCGTTGCCCGGCGTCGGCGGCGGCGTTGGATACGGGGTACGGCGGTGGTCGCCGGGCTGCTCGCCGCCTCCACCCTCGGCTGCGGCTGGGTGCTCTACTACCGGCTCAGTGACAACATCACCCCCGACGAAGCGGCCGCCGCCGAGCTCGCCCGTTACGAGCGGGAGCGCCCCACCGCGCTGGTGCGGGGCGCGCAGAACATCCTCCTCATCGGGTCGGACACCCGCGCCGGGGACGGGAACCGCCGCTACGGCAAGGACCTGGGAACCGAGCGGTCCGACACCACGATCCTGCTGCACCTCGCCGCCGACCGGCGCAGCGCCACCGCCGTGTCCCTGCCGCGGGACCTGATGGTGCACGTGCCGAGCTGCCTGAAGGGCGACGGCCGGCGCAGCGAGCCCTCCTTCACGCTGTTCAACTCGGCGTTCGAGATCGGGGGTTCGGCCTGCACCATCCGTACCGTCGAGAAGCTCACCGACATCCGGATCGACCACCACGTCGTCGTCGACTTCAGCGGGTTCAAGGACATGGTCGACTCGATCGACGGGGTGCAGGTGTGCCTGAAGGAACCGATCAACGACAAGGCGGCCAAGCTGCGGCTGCCCGCCGGACGGGTCACCCTCGACGGGGAGCAGGCGCTGGGGTACGTACGGGCGCGCAAGTCGCTGGGCAACGGCAGCGACACCGAGCGGATGGAGCGGCAGCAGCTGTTCCTGGCGGCGCTCGTCAAAAAGGTGCGGGGCAGTGACGTACTGCTGAACCCGGCGAAGCTCTATCCGCTGCTGGACGCGGCCACCTCCGCGCTCACCACCGACCCCGAACTGGCCAGTCTGCGCGGTTTGTACCAGCTCGTCCGCGGTCTGCGCGACATCCCCACCGAAGAGGTGCAGTTCCTCACCGTCCCGCGGGAGCCGTATGTGTACGACTCCAATCGCGACCAGCTCGTGGAGGGCAGGGCGGACGCGCTTTTCGCGCTGCTGCGGGCCGACAGACCGGTGCCGGTCACCAAGAAGACCGATCCCTCCTCCGAGAACTCCGAGGCGCCCGGGTTTCGCGGGAACACCGCCGCCGAGGACAGTTGCGGGTAATGCACCAGCCAAGGCGGCGAACTTGCGTGCCGTTCGTTGTCAGTTAAATGAGATGGATTGCCCAGTTGTAGGGAGGATGAATTTGTCACTGGCGTCACTCGACGCTGAACTGGACGGATAGTGTGAGCCCTCCGGTGCACCCGGCCGCGAGGTCCGTCCTGGGGCCGTGCACTGTTAACCGTGACCGAGCGCCTTGATGGGGGGAAGGCGCCGCGTGGCCCCGACGGAGGATCGGACAATCGTGGACGCGCAAGGCCGTGGGCGGGCGGACAACATCGATCCCGCAGACCAGTGGGTACTCAATCCGAACACCGGCGAATACGAACTGCGACTGACACCTTCCGCACCGCAGTCGTCGGTACCCGGACCGCGTCGGCCGACGTCGTCGCGCACCGGTGCGGACGCGCCGCGGAAGACCGCGGGCCGGGATGTTCCGGGGCAGGCTCCCGGGCAGCTTCCGGGGCAGCGCAGACGGCGCGGCGAGCCCGAGCCGCCGGCCGGGCGGCGCTCACGGCGGCCGGTGAAGAAGAAGTCGAAGGCCAAGAAGGTGCTGCTGTGGACCGGCGGTTCGATGGCCTTCGTCCTGGTCGCCGTCTCGGCCGCCGGCTACCTGTACGTGAAGCACCTCAACGACAACATCACGTCCGTCTCCGACGACGGCGCGAGCACCGGTGGCTTCAGCAAGGACAAGGCGATCAACCTGCTGGTGATCGGCACCGACAAGCGCACCGGCAAGGGCAACGAGGGGTACGGCGACACGGGCAGCGTCGGGCACGCCGACACCAACATCCTGCTGCACATCTCCAAGGACCGCTCCAACGCGACCGCGCTGAGCATCCCGCGCGACCTGATCGTGGACGTCCCGGACTGCCCGACCGAGCAGCCCGACGGCACCCAGAAGGTCATCCCGGGCACCACCGACGTCCGCTTCAACACCAGCCTCGGCCAGGACGGCCGTACGGCCAGCTGCACCGTGCGCACGGTGACGGAGCTGACCGGGATCACGCCGGACAACTTCATGGTGGCCGACTTCAACGCGGTCAAGACGCTGACCGACGCGGTGGGCGGGGTCGAGGTCTGCCTGGCCAAGGACATCGACGACTCGGACTCGCATCTGAAGCTGTCCAAGGGCACCCACAACATCTCCGGCGAGACCGCGCTGGCCTTCGTGCGCACCCGGCACTCCGTCGGCTTCGGCGGTGACCTCAGCCGGATCCAGCTCCAGCAGCAGTTCCTCAGCGCGCTGATGCGCAAGCTCAGCTCCAACTCGACGCTCAGCAGCCCCACCAAGCTGCTGAAGCTGGCCGAGGTCGGCACCAAGGCGCTGACCGTCGACTCCAAGCTGGACAGCATCGGCAAGCTGAAGGACCTGGGTCTGGAGCTCGGCAAGCTCAACCCGAAGAACCTGACCTTCACCACCGTCCCGGTCGTCGACAACCCGGCCGAGAAGATCAAGGCGACCGTCGTGCTCAACGACACGAAGGCACCGCCGGTCTTCCAGGCCATCAAGGACGACGTCTCCTTCACCGCGGTCAAGAAGAAGCAGGCGCAGGCCAGCAAGGACGCCGCGGCCGCCCGGCTGAAGGGCACCAAGTCGGCGGCCTCCGAGGTGCGGGTGCGGATCCTCAACGGCGGGGCCCCGGCCGGCAGCGCCCAGGAGACCCTCAGCTGGCTGCAGAACGAGCAGGGCGTCCTCAAGTCGGAGAACTCCGGCAACGCGCCCGCCGAACTCAGCAGGACCACGCTGGAGTACGGCCCCGACCAGGCCGCCCAGGCCCGCGAACTGGCGTCGCTCATGGGGCTGTCCGGCTCGGCGCTGAAGCCGGGCAAGAGCGTGACCAACTCCCAGGGGCTGCCCGCGATGACCCTGACGCTGGGCAAGGACTTCCAGGGGGCGGGGGTGTCCCTCACCACTCCGACGAAGGCGCCGGACGTGGACAGCAAGACCACCGCCGACAAGGTGACCTGCGCCAAGTAGCGACAACCGGCCCACGGTAGCGGGGAGTTGCTCTGCGATGACACGAAGTCACAGCGAATAAGCAGGTAACCCTATGGGTCCGTCATGCGTCTAACCGGGCGCGGGGCGGACCCGTGTGGTCCGTGAAGCGTCCGATGGGGGGCGTCGGCGGCGGGCCGGTGCGCGCAGTGCGCAGGGCGGGGAGGGCTGGAAGTTGACGCAGAGCGATGTGCGGGGGGAAAAGCCTGCGGTCGAGGACACGATGTCCCTCGCACCGAAGACGTCCGGGGCGCCGGGCGGTGCGGGCGGCGGTCGTCGCAAGGGCGGCAAGGGCGGCAAGGGCGGCCCCAACGGATCGCACGGCGCGAACGGCGGCCGGCGCAGACGCGGACGACGCGCGTTGCGCTGGTCGGCGACCGTGCTGTCGGTGGTGGTCCTCGGTACGGCCGGTGCCGGTTACCTCTACTACCAGCACCTGAACGGCAACATCCACAAGGGCGAGCGCGACATCGGCGACGCCAAGGCGCGGAAGACCGCGGCCAACGCGGCCGGTCAGACGCCGCTGAACATCCTGCTGATCGGCTCCGACAGCCGTAACTCCGACGAGAACGTGAAGCTCGGCGGCGCCAAGTACGACCGGGGCAGCCCGCCGCTCGGGGATGTCCAGATGCTGATCCACCTGTCGGCGGACCGGAAGAGCGCGGCGATGGTGAGCATCCCCCGGGACACCCGCGTCGACATACCCAAGTGCACGGACCCGGACACCGGCAAGGTGTACCCGGCGACCAACACCATCATCAACGAGTCGCTGGCCCGCGGCGGCGCCGGCTGCACGCTGGCCACCTGGGAGAACCTCACCGGGGTCTACATCGACCACTGGATCACGATCGACTTCGCGGGCGTGGTGAACATGGCGGACGCCATCGGCGGCGTCGACGTCTGCGTGAAACAGAACGTGTGGGACCGGCCGACGGCCGCGGTGTCCGGTGGCTCGGGGCTGAAGATGACGGCCGGCACGCACAAGGTGCAGGGCGAGCAGGCCCTGCAGTGGCTGCGCACCCGGCACGCCTGGGGCAGCGACCCGCTGCGGGCCAAGGCCCAGCACATGTACCTCAACTCGATGATCCGGACGCTGAAGGGGCAGAACGTCTTCACCGACACCGGCAGGCTGATGGACCTGGCCGAGGCGGCCACCAATTCGCTGACGGTCTCCGAGGAGATCGGCACCCCGAAGAAGCTCTACGACCTGGGCATGCAGCTCAAGTCGGTGCCGACGGACCGCATCACCTCGCTCACGATGCCGAACCTCCAGGACCCGCAGAACAAGGACCACCTCGTACCGGACACCGCGAACGCCGACAAGATGTGGCAGATGCTCCGCGACGACGTGGCGTTCGACAAGAACGGCGACGCCAAGGAGAGCAAGAAGAAGAACACCGGGACCGCCGCGGCGACCAAGGCGCCCTCCGTCCCCGCCGGCCAACTCGGGGTGCTGGTGCAGAACGCCACCGGGACCTCGACCGAGGCCGCGGTCCCCCTTCGGGCCCGGACGATGGCCACGGAACTCGGCACCAAGGGCTACACCAGGGCGGCGGCGGACACCTCGTCGGCCACCGAGTCCGTGGAGAAGACGGTCGTGGAGTATCCGAGCGCGGACCTGCAGGGCGACGCCCAGGCGGTCGCCAAGGCGCTGGGGATCCCGGTCGGCCAGGTGAAGCAGACCACCGATGTGTCGGGTGTCACGCTCGTCGTCGGTGCCGACTGGCGCGAGGGGACGACATATCCCAAGCAGTCCGTACCGAAGGCCGGTGACCTGCCCGACAACTCCGACGCCATCAACGGCTCGGACACCGGGCAGTGCATGGACGTGTACGCGCCCTATCGGTGGCAGTAGCCCCGCAAGGTCTTAGCGGACGGGGCGGTCGCTTCACCTACAGGTCCCCACAGCTACGCACAGGCAACTCCTAAACGACTGCATGACACTGCCGCCGTGCCCCGGTGCCCAGGTACCCGGGTGTCGGGTGCGGCGGCAGTGGCGAGCGGGAGGGCGGGCAGTTGGTGCGCGGCAATGTGCGAGGGGAGGTGTCCGACGTGGCCGTGGTCGACGACACGATGACCCTGACTCCCCAGGGCGGTGACGGTGGGCACGGCGGCAGACGGCGCGGCGGCGGGGCGAACGGTGACCGCGGGCGGCGCGGACGCCGGGTGCTGCGCTGGTCGGCCTCGGTCGTGGCGCTGGCGATGGCCGGCACCGCCGGCGCCGGATACCTCTACTACGAGCACCTCAACGGCAACATCAAGAAGGAGTCCCTGAACATCGGGGACTCCAAGGACCGCGCGGCCGAGTCGAAGGCGAACGCGGCCGGGCAGAAGCCCCTGAACATCCTGCTGATCGGCTCCGACGCCAGGGACACCGCCGAGAACCAGAAGCTGGGCGGCGCCAAGGACATCGGCACCGCCGCCCGCGCCGACGTGCAGATGCTGCTGCACGTCTCGGCGGACCGCACCAACATGTCGGTGGTGTCCATGCCCCGCGACACCCTGGTCTCCATCCCCAAGTGCACGGACACCGACACCGGCAAGGTCTACGCGGCGACCTCCGACACCATGACCAACTCCTCCCTGGAGCGCGGCGGCCCCGGCTGCACGGTGGCCACCTGGGAGAAGCTCACCGACATCCACATCGACCACTTCATGATGGTCGACTTCTCGGGCGTGGTGTCCATGGCGGACGCGATCGGCGGGGTGCCGGTGTGCGTGGACGCCGACATCTACTCGCACACCTCCACAGGGCACGGCTCGGGCCTGAAGCTGAAGAAGGGCACCACGGCCGTCAAGGGCAAGCAGGCCCTGCAGTGGCTGCGCACCCGGTACGGCTTCGAGGACGGCAGCGACATCGCCCGCACCAAGGCCCAGCACATGTACATGAACTCGATGGTCCGCCAGTTGCGCTCCAACGCGACCCTCAGCAATCCCGACAAGCTCCTCAAGCTCGCCGAGACGGCCACCCGGGCACTGACGGTGGACGACGGCCTCGGCACGGTCACCGAGCTCTACGACCTGAGCAAGGAGCTGAAGAAGGTCCCCACCGAGCGCATCACCATGACGACGATGCCGTGGGTGTACTCCTCGGACGGCAACCGCGTCCTGCCCAAGCCCACCGACGCGGCCAAGCTGTGGCGGCTGGTCCGCGAGGACATCGCCCTCGACGGCAAGGACAAGAAGAAGACGACGACCGCGACCAAGGTCACCGACAAGGCGGCGGCCGACGACCGGATCGCCGTACAGGTGCAGAACGGCACCAGCAGCGGCACGGAGTCCGCCGTCACCGGACGGGCCGCCGCGGTCACCGGGCTGCTGGTCGCCAAGGGCTTCACCAAGGCGGCCGCCGACTCCTCGGCGCTGCTCAGCGAGGACCGGACGCTGGTGCGCTATCCGAGCGCCGACCTGGCGGGCGACGCCCAGCGGGTCGCGAAGGTGCTCGGCATCCCGGCCGACCAGGTGAAGAAGTCCACGGACGTCGACGGGGTCACGCTGGTGGTGGGCGCCGACTGGCGCTCGGGCACGAAGTACACCGCCGACGACGACACCACCCCGGCCTCGGCGAGCGCCCTGAACGCCGCCGACACCAAGGCGTGCATGCACGTCGACCCGGACTACACCTGGTAGTCCGGGCCGCGCTGACGGGAGCGGGCGCTCAGCTGGAGGAGGAAGGGCTGAGCACCGCGGGACGGCGGGACGCGATGACCCGCTTCGCCAGGGACCTGGGGCTGGTCAGGAAGCCGTATCCCCACGACATGTGCATGGTGGCGAGGGCCAGCGGGATCTGCAGCCGCGCCTTGAGCGGCAGCCCCTTGCCGGCCGGGACCGACCCGGCGGCGATCGCCGCGAGATAACCGCCCGGGATCACGAAACCGAACGGGGTCACCAGGGCCCCGACGACGATCCCGGCGGCTATCGCGCACACCGCCACCGGCGGGGCGAGGTAGCGCAGGTTGATGGAGCCCTCGTGGTAGCGGGCGACGACGTGCCGCCAACGGCCGTAGTCCTTGTACTGCTTGGCGAGCGCCTTCACGCTCGGCCGCGGCCGGTACGACACCTTCAGCTCCGGCGAGAACCAGATCAGGCCGCCGGCCTCGCGGATCCGGAAGTTCAGCTCCCAGTCCTGGGCGCGGATGAACTCCTCGTTGTAGCCGCCCTGTTGCTCCAGGGCCTCGCGGCGGAAGACACCGAGGTAGACGGTCTCGGCGGGACCGGCCTCGCCGCCCGTGTGGAAGGCCGCGTTGCCGACGCCGATCTTCGAGGTCATGGCCGCCGCGACCGCGTGCTCCCAGGCGTTCTCGCCCTCGGCGTGCATGATGCCGCCGACGTTCTGCGCGCCGGTCTCCTCAAGGAGCCGTACGGCGGTCGCGATGTAGTTCGGGGAGAGCATGCCGTGGCCGTCCACGCGCACCACGATCGGATGCCGGGAGGCCTTGATCGCGGCGTTCAGCGCGGCCGGGGTGCGGCCGGTCGGGTTCGGGACGGTGTGCACGCGCGCGTCTTCCGCAACGAGCTGCGCCGCGATCTCGTCCGTGCGGTCCGTGGACGGACCGAGGGCGATGACGACCTCCAGCTCGCCGGCGTACTCCTGCGCGAGGATCGCTTGGACGGCCCCACGCAGATGCCGTTCCTCGTTGAGGACGGGCATGATCACAGAAACTGCGGGGTGCCGCACGTCGGGCTTGGCGTTCATAGGGGGATCACGTTACCGCGAACGGGGGACACCGGTGCGCGCCGCCGGTGCCAAGCCGCGGGCTGAAGGTCGTATCGGCCTACGGTGCTCACGGATCCCACGTACGGCCTCGTCCGGAGGTGTCCTTTGGCCGCCAGCCCGCCCCGGTCCCCTGCCCGGCCCGCCCGGCCGCAGCGTCGACCACAGCCCACCCGTCAGGCCCCGCGGCCGCCGGTACGACCCGCGAGGCCCCGGCGGCCGCGCTGGGCCATGCGAGCCGTGACCACACTCTCGGTGGTGGTGCTGGCGTCGGCCGGGATCGGACACTCCGTGATGGCCAGTCTCGACGCGGACATCGCGCGGGTCGACCCGTTCAAGGACATGAAGAACCGCCCGGCCCCCGGCCACGGCATGAACGTCCTGCTGGTCGGCACCGACGGCCGCGACAAGATCACGGAGCGGGAGCGGCGGAAGTACCGGCTGGGCGGGGCGCCCTGCCACTGCACGGACACGATGATGATCGTGCACATCTCGGCGGACCGGGAGCGGGCGACGGTCGTCAGCCTGCCGCGCGACTCGTACGCCGAGGTCCCGCCGCACACCGACGAGACGACGGGCCGGGTGCACGGCGCCCACCCCATCAAGCTGAACGCGGCCTACGCGGAGGGCGGCCCGCAGCTGACCGTCCGCACGGTCGAGGCCATGACCCGTCTGAAGATCGACCACTATCTGGAGGTCGACTTCATCACGTTCATGCGGACCGTGGACGTGCTCGGCGGGGTCCGGATCTGCACGCCCCAGCCGCTGAAGGACTCCTACACCGGCCTCGACCTCTCCCCCGGCACGCACAAGCTGAACGGCGGGCAGGCCCTGCAGTTCGTCCGCTCCCGGCACGTCGACGCGGCGAGCGACCTCGGCCGGATGAAACGGCAGCAGCGGTTCCTGGCCGCGCTGATCGAGCGGGCGTCGTCGTCGGGGGTGCTGCTCAACCCGATCAAGTTCCGGGACGTGACACGGGCCGTGCTGGGCTCCGTACGGGCCGACATGGGCTTCGGCACGGACGAGCTGCTGGACCTCGGCCGGGCGATGCGGAACTTCTCCCCGTCCTCCTCCGAGTTCACGACCGTCCCCATCGGACAGCTGGGGTACGCCGTGAAGGGCATCGGCTCGACGCTGAAGTGGGACCAGGCCAGGTCGGACCAGCTGTTCCAGTCCCTGCGCGAGGACAAGCCGCTCGCGCCGCCGGCACCCGCGCGGCCCGCCCGCCCGGCGCCGACGACCGTGGAGGTGGCGCCTGCACAGATCCATGTGCAGGTGGAGAACGGCACGGGGACGGCGGGGCTCGGGCGGCGGATGGACGCGGCACTGGCGGCGGCGGGGTTCGCGACGAACCACCTGCCGGTGACCGCCGCCCGGCACGACGTGCGGCGGACGGTGATCTCCTTCGACCCCCGCTGGGACCGCTCGGCCCGGTCGCTGGCGGCGGCCCTGCCGGGGAGCGAGCTGCGGGCGGTGCGGGGGATGGGCCCGGTCCTGCGGGTGACGACCGGGGCGGACTTCAAGGGGCCGGCGAGTGTCCGGAAGGTACGGGCGGAGGAACCGGTGCCGCAGGGGGACGCCGCGGTTGTTCGGGGCGACGAGGCGGTGTGCTGAGGGTCGCCGGTCGACTGCGGGTGCGTGGGGGTTGTTCGCGCAGTTCCCCGCGCCCCTGAAGGGGCGCGGCCCCGCGGCAGACCGGTGCGGCCCCGCTCTAGTCCTCGAACCCCTGGGCCACCCGGCGCTCGCGCAGCTCGCGTATCTCTCGCCGCCTCGCCAGCCGGTGCGTCCGCCGGATCTGGGCCTCCTGATGCCGCCGCCGGTCCCTGTCGGTCTCGGGAACCACCGGCGGTACCCGGCGGGGCTTGCCGTCGGCGTCGACCGCCGCGAAGACCAGGTAGGCCGAGCCGACCTGGGTGGCGGGGGTCGACTCGTTCCAGCGCTCGGCGAGGACCCGCACGCCCACCTCCATGGACGTCCGGCCGGTCCAGTTGACCTGCGCCTTGACATGGACCAGGTCACCGACGCGGACCGGCTCCAGGAACGCCATCTCGTCCATGGAGGCGGTGACGGCGGGACCGCCCGAGTGGCGCCCGGCGACCGCGCCCGCCGCGTCGTCGACGAGCTTCATGATCACACCGCCGTGCACCGTGCCGAGGAGGTTGGTGTCGTTGTGGGTCATGATGTGGCTCAGCGTGGTCCGGGAAGCGGACGTCGGCTTGCCGGGAATATCGGACTCCGCCTCGGGGGCCTGGTCTGTCATGGCCCCTACCTTATGCCGAAGTGACAATCACGGAATTTGTGTCGGGTTGGCAACAGCGGTGCCCTGATTTCCCGACGACCCTTGTAAGAGGTACAGGCGCTGCCTGCACACTGGGGCCCATGAACGAATGGCCCGAGGGACGGTCGAACGACAACCGCGGCAACCGGTACGGACGCGGTAGCGCAAGCGCGCAGCCTGAGGGCGCCCGCGTGATGCGCCAAGTACGACGCGGGGAGCCGTCGGCGCCGCCGTACGGCGCGCCGCAGCAGGGGGGCGGCGGCTACGCCGGCGTCCCGCAGCAGCCGGCGTACGGCAACGGGTACGACGACGGCTCCGGGTACGACAACGGGTACGACAGCGGCTACAACACCGGCCAGGTCTACGGCGGCGGCCCCGGGGGCGGGGGACCCGGCGGCACCCGTGAGCGCGGCCCGCGGCCGGCTCCGAACTGGCGCAAGCGGATCAAGTGGACCGCGATCGTCGTCCTGAGCGTGCTGATCGTCACATCCGTCGCGACCTACTTCTGGGCCGACTCCAAGCTGCACCGGGACGTCGACCTGTCGAAGGTCATAGACCGTCCCGCGGCCGGCGCGGGCACCAACTACCTGATCGTCGGTTCCGACAGCCGCAAGGGCATGTCGGCCGACGAGAAGAAGAAGCTGCACACGGGGTCGGCCGAGGGCCAGCGCACGGACTCGATGATGATCCTGCACGTCGGCGACAACGGCGACACGCTGATCTCCCTCCCCCGCGACTCGGACGTGGAGATCCCCTCGTACAAGGGGTCCACGTCCGGCAAGGTCTACCAGGGCACCGGCCGGCACACGAAGCTGAACGCGGCCTACGCCGAGGACGGCCCGACCCTGCTCGTGCGCACGGTCGAGTACAACACCGGGCTGCACATCGACCACTACGTGGAGATCGGCTTCGCCGGTTTCGCGGACATCGTGGACGCGGTCGGCGGGGTCACGATCGACATCGACAAGGGCTTCACCGACAAGTACTCGGGCGCGAACTTCAAGGCGGGCAAGCAGACCCTGAACGGCGAGGAGGCCCTCGCCTTCGTCCGCACCCGGCACGCCTTCGCCGCGTCCGACCTGCAGCGCACCAAGAACCAGCAGAAGTTCCTGGCGGCGCTGGCCCATCAGGTGGCCACCCCCTCGACGGTCCTGAACCCCTTCAAGCTCTACCCCACCCTCGGCGCGGGCCTGGACTCCCTCACCGTCGACAAGGACATGAGCCTGTGGGACCTGGCCTCCATGTTCTTCGCGATGAAGGACGTCAACGGCGGCGACGGCACCTCGATGAACATGCCGGTCTCCGGCTCCACGGGCGGCAACCTCGTCTGGGACAAGGCGAAGGTCAAGACCCTGGTCGACGAGCTGAAGAACGACCAGAAGGTCACCGTCACCAGCAACTGAGCCCGGTCGTACCCGGTTCGGGGGCACCCTGTTGCGGGGTGCCCCCGACGCCGTTTCAGCGGGGTGTCACATGGCCGCGCCGGCCATCGAGCGGCACATCTCGGCGCAGCGGCGACACGCGTCGGCGCAGCGCTTCATCTGCGGATCCTCCGGCATGGACATACACGCCTCGGCGCACATGTCACAGGCCCTGGCGCACATCGCGCACATCTCGGCCGACAGGGGCGAGCGCCGCATCATCATGTCGGCGCACATCCGGGTCATCTCGGAGCAGTCCATCAGCGCGCGCATGATCCTCATGTGGGCCTGGCCGCCGTCCATGGACATGCAGGAGCTCATGGTCTCCTCGCACATCGTGTGGGTGGCCATGCACGCGTTGACGCACTCCTGCATCTGCTTGCTCATGGCCGTCATGGGTCCGGTCTGGGTCATGACTCCTCCAAGGGAGAGGGGAAGGGCCCGGGGCAGGCCCCGTTCGTCTCCCTTCTAAGCCCGACCGAGCGGTAGCGCCATTCGGCGACAGAGCGGGAAAAGGCGCCCCGAGGGGCGCCTTTTCCGGTGGATTCCTTGCGGGTTACGGCAGGTTCCGGGCCATCACGATGCGCTGGACCTGGTTCGTGCCCTCATAGATCTGGGTGATCTTCGCGTCACGCATCATGCGCTCGACCGGGTAGTCACGGGTGTAGCCGTAGCCGCCGAGGAGCTGGACGGCGTCCGTGGTGACCTCCATGGCGGTGTCGGAGGCGAAGCACTTGGCCGCCGCGCCCTGGAAGGTCAGGTCGGCGTCGCCGCGCTCGGAGGCGGCCGCGGCCTGGTAGGTGAGGGCGCGGGCGGCGGCGATCTTCATGGCCATGTCGGCGAGCATGAACTGGATGCCCTGGAAGTCGCCGATCGGCTTGCCGAACTGCTTGCGCTCCTGGACGTAGCCCTTGGCGTAGTCCAGCGCGCCCTGCGCGACACCCAGCGCCTGGGCGGCGATGGTGATGCGGGTGTGGTCCAGCGTCTTCATCGCGGTGGCGAAGCCGGTGCCCTCCTCGCCGATCATGCGGTCGGCGGGGATGCGGACGTTGTCGAAGTAGACCTCACGGGTCGGCGAGCCCTTGATGCCGAGCTTCTTCTCCGGGGCGCCGAAGGAGACACCCTCGTCCGACTTCTCGACCACGAAGGCCGAGATGCCCTTCGAGCGCTTGGACGGGTCGGTCACGGCCATGACGGTGTAGTACTCGGACACGCCCGCGTTGGTGATCCAGCGCTTCACGCCGTTGAGGACGTAGTGGTCGCCGTCACGGACCGCCTTCGTCTTCATGCCGGCCGCGTCGGAGCCCGCCTCCGGCTCGGAGAGGCAGTACGAGAACATCGCGTCGCCCTTGGCCAACGGCGCCAGGTACTTCTTCTTCAGGTCCTCGGAACCGGAGAGGATCACCGGGAGCGAACCCAGCTTGTTCACCGCCGGGATGAGGGAGGAGGAGACACAGGCGCGGGCCACCTCCTCGATCACGATGACCGTGGCGAGCGCGTCGGCCCCGGCACCGCCGTACTCCTCGGGTACGTGCACGGCGTGCAGGTCGTTGGCGACCAGCGCGTCGAGGGCCTCCTGCGGGAAGCGGGCCTCCTCGTCGACCGCGGCCGCGTACGGGGCGATCTTCGCCTCGACCAGCGCGCGGACGACGTCGCGGAGCATGTCGTGCTCCTCGGACGGGCGGTACAGGTCGAAGTCAGCCGATCCGGCCAAGGTCTCTCACTCCAGACGCAGTGGTGCTGACGCTAATTACTGTTAAGTAACTCAAAGTTTAGAGCGCGGCCCACGGAACGGTGACGTGAGGTACGCGACAGCGGGAAAGTTGCCCGCAGGAGGGCCCGGTTATGCTCGGCCCCGCAGCAGCACCGACATCCCCGAGCTGGAGCATTCCATGAGCCTCAAGATCACTGTGATCGGCACCGGTTACCTCGGCGCCACGCATGCCGCGGCCATGGCCGAGCTGGGTTTCGAGGTGCTCGGGCTCGACGTCGTACCCGAGAAGATCGCCATGCTGGAGCGCGGCGAGACCCCGATGTACGAGCCGGGCCTCGACGAGCTGCTGCGCAGGCACGTGGCGGGCTTCGAGGGCTCCAGCGGGCGGCTGCGCTTCACCACCGACTGGGCCGAGGTGGGCGCCTTCGGCGACATCCACTTCGTCTGTGTGAACACCCCGCAGAAGCACGGCGAGTACGCCTGCGACATGTCGTACGTCGACTCCGCGATCGCGTCACTGGCCCCGCATCTCACCGGGCCCGCGCTCGTGGTCGGCAAGTCGACCGTGCCGGTCGGTTCGGCGGAGCGGCTGGCCGCCTACCTCGCCGAGAACGCGCCCGCCGGCGCCGACGCCGAACTCGCCTGGAACCCGGAGTTCCTGCGGGAGGGCTTCGCCGTCCAGGACACCCTGCACCCCGACCGGATCGTGGTCGGCGTGCGCGGCGAGCGCGCCGAGAAGCTGCTGCGCGAGGTGTACGCGACGCCGGTGGGCGAGGGCACGCCGTTCGTCGTGACCGACTTCCCGACGGCCGAGCTGGTGAAGACGTCCGCGAACTCCTTCCTCGCCACCAAGATCTCCTTCATCAACGCCATGGCCGAGGTGTGCGAGGCCGCGGGCGGAGACGTGGCCAAGCTGGCCGAGGCGATCGGGCACGACGACCGGATCGGGAAGAAGTTCCTGCGCGCCGGGATCGGGTTCGGCGGCGGCTGCCTGCCGAAGGACATCCGCGCCTTCATGGCCCGCGCGGGTGAGCTGGGCGCCGACCAGGCGCTGACCTTCCTGCGCGAGATCGACTCCATCAACATGCGGCGCCGGGGGCAGATGGTCGAGATGGCCCGCGAGGCGCTCGGCGGCGGGTCGTTCCTCGGGAAGCGGGTCGCGGTGCTCGGCGCGGCCTTCAAGCCGGACTCGGACGACGTACGGGACTCGCCGGCGCTGAACGTCGCCGGGCAGATCCATCTGCAGGGCGGGCAGGTGACGGTGTACGACCCGAAGGGGATGGCGAACGCCCGGCGGCTGTTCCCGACGCTGGGTTACGCGGAGACCGCGCTGGAGGCCGTGCGGGGGGCACATGTCGTGCTGCATCTGACGGAGTGGCGGGAGTTCCGGGAGCTGGACCCGGCGGCGCTGGGTGCGGTGGCCTCGGCGAAGGTGATCCTCGACGGGCGGAACGCGCTGGAGCCGGAGGTCTGGCGGCGGGCGGGGTGGTCGTTCCGGGCGATGGGGCGGCCGACCGCCTGAGGCTGCCGGCGCCGCTTGGGTCTGCCGGCGCGCTTTGGTCTGGGGTGCGCTTTGGTCTGCGGGTGCGCTTGGGGCCGCCCTGGGCAGAAAGACGACACCGGTTCGGCCGAGGCTCAGTCGGCCGAACCGGTGTCGTGTCGCATTCTGCACCATGCCACACAGGTGTGACCGGTGAACTGCCTGTGCCTTACTTGTCCTTGGCCCGGTACCGGCGCATCTTCGCGCGCGCCCCGCACACCTGCATCGAGCACCAGCGGCCACGTCCGGCCGGGCTGCGGTCGTAGTAGGCCCAGTGGCAGGTGTCGGCCTCGCAGGCCTTGAGGCGCATCCAGGTGCCCTCGACCAGGGCCGTGGCGACGGCGGCGGCGATCCGGGAGAGCAGCGGGGCCGAGCCGGCGGGGGTGAGGGCCGCCGAGCCGTCCGAAGGGTCGACGGCGACATACAGGGGGGCTTGCGCGAGGAGCTCGCCCAGCGGGGTGACCTCGCGGTGCGGGGGGTGTCCGGCATGCGCGAGAAGGGCGGCGCGCAGGGACTCGCGCAGGGCGCGGGAGAGCGGGAGTTCGGTCTCCGTGATACCGAGGGGCGCCCTGCCGTCCGGCGTGTCGAGCGCGTCGGCGCCCGACTCGATGTCCAGCGTGTTCACCAGGGCCTCGACCAGGGCCAGGCCGCCCGGCGCGGGCGATCTCTCACTCATCCCTGCAAGCCTCCCGAATTCCCTTGCGAGGTTACCCCCGCTGCGGGAGCATGCGGTAACGGTGACTGGTTACCCGGCTCTACGGGTAACAAGCAACTCGGAACTCGAGGAGGAAGTCATGGCTCTCGCCAAGCTCGGTGCCGTCGTCCTGGACTGTCCCGACCCGTCCGCGCTCGCCGGTTTCTACGCCGGGGTGCTGGGTGGCAGTGTCGAGGGGGACGAGGAGTGGGTGGATCTGGCGGTGCCCGGCGGGCAGGCGCTGGCCTTCCAGAAGGCGCCCGGTTTCGAGCCGCCGAAGTGGCCCGCGCCCGACGATTCGCAGCAGTTCCACCTGGATCTGGTGGTGGACGATCTGGACGCTGCCGAGAAGGGGGTGCTGGAGTTGGGCGCGAAGCCGCTGGACGCGGCGGACCGGGGGCGCAGCTTCCGGGTGTACACCGACCCGGCGGGGCACCCGTTCTGTCTCTGCGCCTGCTGACCCAGGGAGGACTCGTGGCGATCGTCGCCCGTCTGCGCAACGTAGTGATCGACTGTCCCGACCCGCTCGCACTGGCCCGCTTCTACGCCGCCGTGGCCGGGGGTACCCCGGTGGCGGAGGACGACGAGTGGGTCGTACTGCAGGTACCGGACGGGCCGCGGCTGGGCTTCCAGCGGGTGGTGGGGTACACGCCGCCCGAGTGGCCGCGGGCCGACCGCAACGCCCAGCAGTTCCATCTCGACTTCGACGCGGGGTCGACCTGGGAGGAGGTCGACGCGGCCCACGAGAAGGTGCTGGCGCTGGGGGCACGGCCGCTGGACCTGGAGGACCGGGAGAAGAAGGACTTCCAGGTGTACGCCGATCCGGCCGGCCATCCCTTCTGTCTGTGCCGGATCCCCTGATCTCTGTCCGTGCCGGATCTCCTGATCCCGATCCCCTGATCCCGATCCCCTGATCCGGATCGCCCTGATCCCGATCCCCTGATCGCGCCGCCCGGATCGGCCGGGCGGGGCTCACGTCTCCGCGTCGGCCGGTCCCTGTCTGCCCGGGATCGGCTCGCGGCGGCCTTGGGCCGCGCGGGCGGTGAAGTCGGCGCTGCGCAGGACTCGCTGGACGTTTTCCCAGGTCAGCAGGGACAGCTCGGTGTCGGACCAGCTTCGCCGGAGCAGTTCGGCGATCAGGTGCGGGTAGCGGGAGGTGTCGGCGAGGTCGCGAGGGTGGGCGGCGCCGGAGTCGTAACTGCCGGACAGCGCGACGCACTCGGGGCCGGCCACGATACGGACATGGTCGAGATGGTCGGCGACGTCCCGGACGGTCGGCCCGGACTGCTCGGCGGTGAGCGGCACCATGCACAGGCCCCGCTGCTCGCCGAGCTGCGCGAGCAGCGCGTCGGAGAGGTTGGCGGGGTGGGGGCGTACGGCGGCGGCGGCGGAGCGGGTGCACAGGACCGGCGTCTTGGACAGGGCGAGCACCCGGGCCAGGACGGTCTCCGGGGCGCCGGACAGGTCGGCCAGCACGCCGAGCCGGTTCATCTCGCGGATCATTTCCTCGCCGAACCGGGTCAGACCCTCCCGGTCCGCCCAGTCGGCGCCGGCCAGCGAGAGCACGCGCAGGCCGAGGGAGTTCAGGACGCGCAGGATGCCGAGGGAGTCGTCGACGGCGGCGGCGGAGGCGGGGCCGAGCACCACGGCGACCCGGCCGCAGTTGCGGGCGTCGATGATCTGCCCGGCGGTGCGCACCAGCCGGAGCCCCTCCGGGTGTGTCTCGACCACCCGGCGCACCAGGTCCAGCTGTTCCAGCGTGGCCCCCACGGCCCGGTCGCCGCGCTCCTGCTCCGGCAGGTCCAGCGACCAGAACAGCGCGCCCACGTGCCCCTCGCGCAGCCGGGGCACGTCCGTGTCCACGGCCGCCTCGCCCAGCTCCAGGTCGTACCAGGGCAGCGGCCCCAGTGCCCGCGGCAGCCCGCTGTAGCCGTCCGCGACCGGGTACGCGTCCAGCAGGACATGGGCCCGCTCCAGGAACTCGGTGTCGGGCACCGAGAGGAACGGGTCGTCCGGGAGGCTGTCGTCCTCGCCGACCTCGGTCGTGGCGGGAATGTCGTGGAGGTCGGCCATTGCGGGCTCCGTACGTCGTCGTGAGCTACGTCGTGATGGGGCTGTAGCCCACCGTCGCACGGCCGCCCGGGAGGGTTCCTGGTGGACGCGGCGTTCGGGGGTACGGCCGCACGGCCCGGTCCCCCGAACCGGCGGCCGCACGAACCCGACCGGCCCGACGTCCCGACCGGCCCGACGTCCCGCTCGCCCACCCGGCCGAATCCGAGTCACTCATGGCGCCGCCCGGTGCCGTCCCGGGCCAGGAACGACGCCGTCGCGGCCCGGCAGGGGACCGACCCGCAGGTCAGGGCCGCCCCACCGAGCCGCTTGGAATCACGTCATGCGCGTGCCTGGCCGGACGTCAGCCGTCCAGCGACTCGATCGTCGCGTTCGACGGCCCCCGTGTCCCCTGGAGGTCCCGGGCCACGTCCTCCGCCGCGCCCAGCACGCGGACCGCGTTCTGCCAGGTGAGCTTGGCCAGGTCGGGACGGGACCAGCCGCGGTCGAGGAGTTCGGCGATCAGGTTGGGGTAGCCGGAGACGTCGTTCAGGCCGTCGGGGGTGAAGGCCGTGCCGTCGTAGTCGCCGCCGATGCCGACGTGGTCGATGCCGGCGGTCTCGCGCATGTGGTCGAGGTGGTCGGCGACCGTGGCGGTCGTCGCGACCGGGCGGGGGTGGCTCTCCTCGAAGGCCCGGTGGACCTTCATCGCGTCCTCGGTGGTGTCGAGGTGGTGGAAGCCGTGCGCGCGCATGTTGTCGTCGGCCGCCGCCGTCCAGTCGACCGCCGCCTGGAGCACGAACTTCGGCACGAACGTCACCATGGCCACACCGCCGTTGGCGGGGAGGCGTTCGAGGACGTCGTCCGGGATGTTGCGGGGGTGGTCGCAGACGGCCCGGGCGGAGGAGTGCGAGAAGACCACCGGGGCGGTGGTGGTGTCGAGCGCGGCCCGCATGGTCGTCGGGGCCACATGGGAGAGGTCCACCAGCATGCCGAGGCGGTTCATCTCCCGCACCACCTCGCGGCCGAAGGCGGAGAGACCACCGACCTTCGGCTCGTCCGTCGCCGAGTCCGCCCAGTCGTTGTTGTCGTTGTGGGTGAGCGTCATGTAGCGCACGCCGAGGGCGTACAGGCCACGCAACGTGCCCAGCGAGTTGTCGATGGAGTGGCCGCCCTCCGCGCCCATGAGAGAGGCGATCCGGCCCTCGGCGCGCGCCGCCTCCATGTCGGCGGCGGTCAGCGCGGCCCGCAGGTCGGCCGGGTAACGGGCGATCAACTGACGTACGCAGTCGATCTGTTCGAGGGTCGCCGGGACCGCGCCCGGCAGGTCCGAGCGGACGTACACCGACCAGAACTGCGCGCCCACCCCGCCCTCGCGCAGGCGCGGGATGTCGGTGTGCAGATGCGCGTTCTGGTGGCCGGCGATGTCACGGGCGTCGAGGTCGTAGCGGACCTGCTCGCGCAGCGCGTAGGGCAGGTCGTTGTGGCCGTCGACGACCGGGAACTCGCGCAGCAGGGACCGGGCTTCGTCGAGAGAGGTCATTGCGTATTGCTTCCCGGTGTCCTACTTGCCGAAGCCGAAGCCGTCAGAGCCGCTTTCGACCTTTGACCGCAGGCGCTTGCCCTTCTCGGTCGCCTGGTCGTTGAGGTCCTGCTGGAAGTCCCGCATCCGGGCCAGCAGGTCCTCGTCGTGCGTGGCCAGGATACGGGCGGCCAGCAGGCCCGCGTTACGGGCGCCGGCGACCGAGACCGTGGCGACCGGGACACCGGCCGGCATCTGCACGATCGACAGCAGGCTGTCCATGCCGTCGAGGTACTTCAGCGGGACCGGGACGCCGATGACCGGGAGGGGGGTCACGGAGGCGAGCATGCCCGGGAGGTGGGCCGCTCCCCCGGCACCCGCGATGATCACCTTCAGGCCGCGCTCCGCCGCCCGCTCGCCGTACGTCACCATCTCGCGCGGCATGCGGTGCGCGGAGACGACGTCGACCTCGTACCCGATCTCGAACTCGTCCAGGGCCTTCGCGGCGGCCTCCATGACGGGCCAGTCGGAGTCCGAACCCATGACGATGCCAACAACAGGGCTCATTCGGTGATCGTGCCTCTCAGGTAGCCGGCAGCGTGACGTGCGCGTTCGAGAACGTCGTCCAGGTCGTCGCCGTAGGTGTTGACGTGCCCGACCTTGCGGCCGGGCTTCACGTCCTTGCCGTACATGTGGATCTTCAGTTTGGGGTCGCGGGCCATGCAGTGCAGGTACGCGGAGTACATGTCGGGGTAGTCGCCGCCGAGGACGTTGACCATGACCGTCCACCTGGCGCGGGGCCGCGGGTCGCCCAGGGGCAGGTCGAGAACCGCTCGCACATGGTTGGCGAACTGGCTGGTGATCGCGCCGTCCTGGCTCCAGTGGCCGGAGTTGTGCGGGCGCATCGCCAGCTCGTTGACGAGGATGCGGCCGTCGCGGGTCTGGAACAGCTCGACGGCGAGGTGGCCGACCACGCCCAGTTCCTTCGCGATCCGCAGGGCCATCTCCTCGGCCCGCAGGGCGAGGGACTCGTCCAGGTCGGGGGCGGGCGCGATCACCGTGTCGCAGACGCCGTTCACCTGCTGGGACTCGACCACCGGGTAGGCGACGGCCTGGCCGTGCGGGGAGCGTACGACGTTGGCGGCCAGCTCGCGGACGTAGTCGACCTTCTCCTCGGCGAGCACGGGCACACCGGCCCGGAACGGGTCGGTGGCCTCCTCGGCGGTCTCCACGACCCAGACGCCCTTGCCGTCGTAGCCGCCGCGGACGGTCTTCAGGACGACGGGGAAGCCGTCGCCCTCGGCCGCGAACCGGACCACGTCCTCCGCGTCGGCCACGATCCGGTGCCGTGGGCACGGGACGCCGATCTCGGTGAGCTTCGCCCGCATCACGCCCTTGTCCTGGGCGTGCACCAGAGCGTCGGGGCCGGGGCGCACGGGGATGCCGTCCGCCTCCAGGGCCCGCAGATGCTCGGTGGGCACGTGCTCGTGATCGAAGGTGATCACATCGCAGCCGCGTGCGAACGCGCGCAAGGTCTCCAGGTCGCGGTAGTCGCCGATGACGACATCGCTCACCACCTGGGCCGCGGAATCCTGAGGAGTGTCACTGAGGAGCTTGAACCTGATGCCCAACGGGATGCCCGCTTCGTGCGTCATACGCGCGAGCTGGCCCCCGCCGACCATGCCGACTACCGGGAACGTCACACCCCCAGGGTATCGGCCGCGCCACAGTGGCCGGTTTCCGCGCCCGCGACCAGGGCTCTTACCGGCCGCTTCGCTGCCTCTTGTCCTGCTTTTCCGCTGCTCTTTCCAAGCCGTTCCCGACCTGTGTCGTCATCCACAGGCATGGGACATACTGGATCGTTAGCATGGCTGGGTCGCCAACACCTACGGACAGGAGCCCGCACAACCATGGAACGTGGTTCCTCGGGGCTGCAACGGCTCGTACGCGAGGTCGCCAAATTCGGCGCCGTCGGCGGTGCCGGCATTCTCGTCAATCTCGGCGTCTTCAACCTGGTCCGGCACCTCACCGAGCTTCCGGTGGTACGGGCGAGCGTGATAGCCACCGTCGTCGCCATTGTCTTCAACTACCTCGGCTTCCGCTACTGGACGTACCGGGACCGTGACAAGGGCGGCCGCACCAAGGAACTCACCCTGTTCCTGCTGTTCAGCGCGGTCGGCCTGGTGATCGAGAACGGTCTGCTGTATCTGGCGACCTACGGCTTCGGCTGGGACAGCCCGCTGCAGAGCAACGTCTTCAAGTTCGTCGGCATCGGCGTGGCGACGCTGTTCCGCTTCTGGTCGTACCGCTCCTGGGTGTTCAAGGCGCTGCCGGCCCGTGAGACGGTCGCCGACGCGGAGGCGATCCTGGAGCAGGCCGCCGACTCCCCGGAGCCCAAGCCCAAGCAGCGGGTCTTCTGAGCCTTCTAGCGGACCGTCGGCCGGTCGTCGTCCGGCGGCTTGTGGGCCGGCGGGGTGCGGGACAGGAACAGGCCGAACACCGGCGGCTGGGCCTGGAGCAGTTCCAGACGGCCGCCGTCGGCCTCCGCGAGGTCACGGGCGACGGCCAGCCCGATCCCGGTGGAGTTACGGCCGCTGATGGTGCGCTCGAAGATGCGGTTGCCGAGATCCGCGGGCACCCCGGCGCCCTCGTCGGTCACCTCGACGACCGCCTGATTACCGGTGACCCTGGTCCGCAGGGCGACCGTGCCGCCGCCGTGCATCAGCGAGTTCTCGATCAGTGCGGCCAGCACCTGCGCGACCGCGCCGGGCGTGCCCACCGCCCGCAGATGCCGCTTGCCCGAGCTGACGATCGCCCGGCCCGAGCTGCGGTAGGCGGGGCGCCACTCGGCGAGCTGCTGCTGGATGACCTCGTCCAGGTCGAAGGAGACGGCGGAGCCGGTGCGCGGGTCGCGGGAGTTCGTCAGCAGCCGCTCCACGACATCGGTCAGCCGCTCCACCTGCGTCAACGCCACGTTCGCCTCGTCCTTCACCGTGTCCGGGTCGTCGGTGAGGGTGATCTCCTCAAGGCGCATGGACAGGGCGGTGAGGGGAGTGCGCAGCTGGTGGGAGGCGTCGGCGGCCAGCCGCCGCTCGGCGGTGAGCATCCGCCCGATCCGCTCGGCCGAGGAGTCCAGCACGTCCGCGACCCGGTCCAGCTCCGGGACGCCGTACCGCTTGTGCCGGGGGCGCGGGTCGCCGGAGCCCAGCCGCTCGGCGGTCTCGGCGAGGTCGGTGAGCGGGGAGGCGAGCCGGTTGGCCTGCCGGATGGCCAGCAGCACGGCGGCGATCACGGCGAGCAGCGCGACGGCCCCGATGATCAGCAGCGTACGGCCGACCTCCCGGGTCACCGTGGACCGCGGCTCCTGGACGGTGACCGTCTCGCCTTCCTCGCCGTCGACGGTGTAGTGGATGACATCACCCTCGGGCCGGACCCCGAGCTCGATCGGCGCCTTGCCCGGGATCCGGATGACGGCGTACTGGTCCTTGCCGACCTGGCTGTGCAGTATCTCGGCGGTGACGTCCTCGTCCCCGAGGATGCGGCTGTCGACGATGCTGGCGAGCCGGAGCGCCTCGGAGTCCACTCGCTCCTGGGCGCTGTTGCTGATGGTCCGCGACTCGACGATCACGAGAGACACGCCGAAGACCGCGATGACGACCAGGACGACAGCGAGGGTGGACTGGATCAGACGACGACGCACAGGATTCTCCGAGGGGCGACTTCAGCGCCCCGCCAGGGGCGCGGGGCGCAGACATGTGCGGCTCCGCCGCGTGGGCGCGACCAGTCACCCACGACGGTCAGTCGCGCAGTGTGATGTACCACCCACGTCGATCCACACTCAGCTCTTCTCGAACCGGAAGCCCACACCACGCACCGTAGCGATGTACCGCGGGTTCGCCGCGTCGTCACCGAGCTTCTTCCGCAGCCACGAGATGTGCATGTCGAGCGTCTTGGTCGAGGACCACCACGTCGTGTCCCAGACCTCCCGCATCAACTGGTCACGAGTAACCACCCGCCCGGCGTCCCGTACGAGCACCCGCAGCAGGTCGAACTCCTTCGCGGTGAGCTGGAGTTCCTCGTCCCCCATCCACGCCCGGTGCGACTCGACGTCGATCCGCACACCGTGCGTGGCCGGCGGCTGCGCGGGCTCCGCGGCGCCGCGGCGGAGCAGCGCCCGTACCCGGGCGAGCAGTTCGGCGAGCCGGAACGGCTTGGTGACGTAGTCGTCGGCGCCCGCGTCCAGGCCGACGACGGTGTCCACCTCGTCGGCCCGCGCGGTCAGGATGAGGATCGGTACGGCGTGGCCCTCGGCACGCAGTCGGCGCGCGACCTCCAGGCCGTCCATGCCGGGCAGCCCGAGGTCGAGCACGACCAGGTCGATGCCGCCCTGCATTCCGGCGTCGAGCGCGGTGGGTCCGTCCTCGCGCACCTCGACCTCGTAACCTTCCCGGCGCAGTGCGCGGGCCAGCGGCTCCGAAATGGACGCGTCGTCCTCGGCGAGCAGTACACGGGTCATGGGGTGATGGTAGTCCGATTACGCGCTGTGCCGGGGTGTGATCGGCACCAGGGATTCTTACCTTGGGGCACAGTGGTACGAACCTGTGGGCGAGAGGTGAGACGGTAGAGGGGCCTTCGAAAGCGGGCACGCGGTTCCCCCGACACCTGTGATCCGTGTCTCAAGTCCTTCCATATACGGCAGTGTCCTGACGTACAGTGACGTGAACGCCTGTAGTACACCCGGTGACCTTTGGTGGGCTTTGACACTGAAGGTCTCTTTTGTGTGCGGGTCGGCCCCGGCCGGCCTTGAAAGGAATGACCTCTGGCCGGGCTCCGGACGCGACACAGCGTCACGGGGCGTGGATCCCGGTGGTCGCCGTCCGCCGCTCCGTGATCCGGGGCGGACTCCCCTGGGCGTGGGGTGGACGGTCCGACCCGCCGGTGCCGGCCACTCCCCCCACGGGCGCGCACAGCCCCACCGCGCGTCCCGACCAGCAAGGAACGACCCATGGCGTCCAGCCTGACGAAGGACTCGGTCCGACCGGGCACCCCCGGTTCCGAGAGGACCTTCTTCGGCCACCCCCGCGGACTGGCCACTCTCTTCATGACCGAGATGTGGGAGCGGTTCTCCTACTACGGCATGAAGGCCCTGCTCCCGCTGTACCTGGTCGCTCCCGGCGGCCTGCACATGACCGCGGCGACGGCGACGGCGATCTACTCCGTGTACCTGTCGCTCGTGTACCTGCTCGCCCTGCCGGGCGGCTGGTTCGCCGACCGGGTGCTCGGCCCCCGCAAGACGGTCGCCGTCGCGGGCGTGATCATCATGCTCGGCCACCTGACGCTGGCGCTGCCCAGCTCCGGTACGTTCTTCGCGGGTCTCGGCCTGGTCGCCATAGGCTCAGGTCTGCTGAAGGCCAACATCTCCACGATGGTCGGTCACCTGTACGAAGGTCCGGACGACCCGCGCCGTGACGGTGGCTTCACGCTCTTCTACATCGGCATCAACGTGGGCGCCTTCGCCGCGCCGCTGATCATCGGCACGGTCGGCGAGAACTACAACTGGCACCTCGGCTTCGCGCTGGCCGCGCTCGGCATGGCGCTGGGCCTCGCCCAGTTCCTGCTCGGTACGCGGCACCTGAGCTCGCGTTCGGACATCGTCCCGACGCCGCTGTCCGCCGCGGAGAAGAAGGCGACGCTGACGAAGGCCGGCTTCTGGGCCGCCGTCGCCGCGGTCTTCTACGTCGTCGTGGGTGTCTCCGGCGTCTACACGCTGAACTGGCTGCTGGTCCCGATCACCGTCGCCGGTCTGCTGATCCCGGTCTTCGTCATCGCCCGCATCAAGCGCGACAAGGACCTGGACCGGGCCGAGCAGTCCAAGATGAGCGCGTACATCTGGTTCTTCGTGGCCGCGGCCGTCTTCTGGATGATCTACGACCAGGGTGGCTCGACCGTCTCCCTGTTCGCCGACGCCTCCGCCAAGAACACCATCTTCGGCTGGAACTTCCCGGTCTCCTGGTACCAGTCCGTCAACCCGGTCATGATCATGGCGTTCGCGCCGGTCTTCGCCTGGGCGTGGCTGGCGATGGCGCGGCGCGGCAAGGAGCCGAGCACGGCCGTCAAGTTCGCCGGTGGTCTGGTGCTGATCGGCGCGTCGTTCTTCCTGTTCCTCGCGCCGCTGTCGATCGCCGACGGCGGTCACAAGGCCGCCGCGATGTGGCTGGTCGGGATCTACTTCGTGCAGACCGTGGGTGAGCTGATGCTGTCCCCGGTGGGTCTGTCCGTGACGACCAAGATGGCTCCGGCGAAGTACGCGTCCCAGATGATGGGCGTGTGGTTCCTGGCGGTCACCGCGGGCGACGCGACGACCGGTCTGCTCTCCATCGCGGGCGTCGACCTGAACAAGACGGGGATCGTGGCGTTCCAGGCGGTGCTGGCGGTGCTCGCCGGTGCGGCCGTGTGGATGTACCGGAAGAAGGTCCGGGAACTCATGGGCGACGTTCACTGATCGTCTTCTGACAGAGGGCCACCGCATTCTTTCGAATGGGGTGGCCCTCTTGTGTTTCGGCTATCCGCCGGACGCGGCGCGGCGCGCGGTTCCCCGCGCCCCTAAAGGCGGATCACCTGGTCCTCTTCCGAGGCATGAACGTGAACACCGCGCCGCCCAGCAGAATCGCCGTTCCTGCCACCAGGCCCAACGCCTTGAGCGCCCCATTGCTACTGTCGCCCGTCTCCGCCAGGCCGCCGCTGCTGCTGGAGCTGCCGGAGGAGCCACCGGACGTCGACGAGCCGCCCGACGCGCCGCTCGCCTGCTCGGTCGTGTCCAGGGTCAGGGAGACCGCCGTCTTGGTCGGCGTGCAGGTCGTGGTCGTGCCGAGGGCCTCGACCGTCAGGACGCCCGGCGACAGCGTCGACTCGCCGCTCGCCCCCGGCTTGTACGTGCCCGTCAGGTCCGGGATGTCGATCGGGTCGCCGGACTTGATCGCGGAGGAGTTGGTGGGGCCCTCCACATGGACCGTGCCCTTGTCGGCGCCGCCCAGGACCACCTCCATCGACGGCTTCACCGAGTTCGCCGGGATGTCCGCGGGGCTGTCCATCACCGACCCGTTGAACTGCACGGTGAGGTCGAAACTCCCGCCGTTCTTCTTGGCGTTGATCTGCACCGGCGAGGTCGCGTTCTTGTCGCCGATGGGCGTCTTGCAGGCGTAGGGGACGTCGACCTCCTTGCCCGTGAAGTCGGTCTGGCCGGTGCCCGTGCCGTCGGAGGCGGAGGCCGAGACCGAGTCGGACGGGGAGGCGGAGGCGGACTCCGACGCCGAGTCCGAGGGGCTCGCCGAGGACGACGGGGAGGCCGAGCCGGTGTCGGTCGGGGTCGCCGAGCCGCTGGAACCGCCGCCGGTCACCTCGATCGTCGCCGCCTTCGGCACCGTCCCCGAGGGGGTGCACACGGTGTCCGTCCCGAACGCGTTGACCTTGTACCCGTCCGGGGTGAGCGTCACCTCGCCGGGTGACGTCAGTTTCAGCGTGCCCGTCATGTCGGACAGCACCATGTCGCCGCCCTTGGGGATCGCCGGGTTCTCGCGCGGCCCCTGCAGGGCGATGTCGGCGGCCTGGGCGCCGGCCGCCTTGAGCGTGCCGGACGGCTGCACCGAGTTGGCGGGCAGGTCGATGATGTCCGGGTTCTTGGACGCGGCCTGCACGAACTTCCAGGTGATGTCGACCGTGTCGCCGACCTTCGCGGTGGCGGGCGCGGTGATCTCCACCTTCGTGGTCCCGTCGACGGGGTCGGCGACCCCGGCGGGCGGTACGCAGTGGGTCGCGAACGACACCTCGGCCGCCTGTGCGGTGCCGGCGGCCGCGCCGAGCAGGGCGCCCGTCCCGGCGAGGACCAGCGCGGCCGCCGCCGCACCCGCTCCGACCGGTGTCACTCTCCTTCGCATGGTCACGTGGTTCCCTTCCTGGTGGGAGTCGTGGGACTCGCGGAACTGTCGTCGTGCGGTGCGGAGAGCCGACCGGCCGCCGTGCCCGGATCGTTGTCCGGGGTGAACCACGGCAGGGTCGAGGTCGTGTCGGGCGCGCGCTCCGGCGCGCGCAGGCGGGACAGGCGCAGGGTCGGGCGGCGCACGCCCCGGTGACGGATGCCGCCCGCGCGGGGCGGTCGTACCCGGTCCACCACCGCCATGCCGATGCGGAAGACGGCGGCCGGTACGACCACGCAGAGCAGGAGCCAGAACAGGGTCACGCCCCAGGGACGGCCGACGCCCCAGGGCTGTTCGGCGAGGACCCTGCCGTCGTACCGGAGGGAGACGGTGTAGTCGCCGTGCGCCCCCGCGGAGAGTTCGACGGGCAGCTTGATCTGCGCCTTCCTGCCGGGCGCGAGGGTGCCGTGCCACTGCTGCTCGTCCCACTGGGGGGCGAACACGCCGTGTGCGGTGCCCACCTGGAAGACGGGGTCCTTGAGGGTGGTGGAGCCCGCGTTGCCGATGGTGAGGACGAGGGTGCGGGAGGGGGGTGCGCCGAACCAGGTCAACAGGCCCGAGGAGCCGTCGAGGCGGATGTCGGTGAGCATCGCGAGACGGCCGCCGGTGGGCTCGGCGGGCAGCGCCTTCACGGGGTGCCCGGCGACCTGGAAGACGGCGTCCGCGTCGGCTTTCGCGCCGGTCACGGTGGCCACGTGCACCACGCAGGGGCAGGGCACCGGCGGCTCGGCGACCGGGAGTTGCTTGCCGAAGCCGCCCTTCGCGTCGGTGGTGACGGCCCGTCCGTCGGCGTTGGCGCAGGAGTTGGTGCCGCCGATGACGCCCCGGGCGGGGGTGGCCTGGCCGCAGATCAGCATCATCACCAGGGTGTGCGGCCGCCAGCCGGTGCCGCTGACGGTGATCGACCCGCCGGTGCCGGCCTGGGCCTCGGAGACCTTCACGGCCGGCCCGTCGGCGGCCGCGGCCAGGGGCGTCAGGAGCAGTGCGAACACCGCCGCCAGCGCCGTCGATATCGCCATCGCACGCGCTCTCACCTCACCGCTCCCGTCAACTCGGTCTCCATGGACTGGGGTTCGTCCGTCGCCCGGCCGGCCCGGCGCCCGCGCAGTCGTACGACCGTCACGGCGGCGCCCACCGCCAGCGCGCCCGCGGTCCCCGCGACCGCGCCCCGGGGCACGAACCGCGCCCGGGCGCCCGCCGTGTCGTGCGCGCCGCCCGCCGCCGTCGCCGTCAGCCGGACCTCGACCGCGTCCAGGGCGGGGTGGCCGGGCCAGGGCTCGCTGAGTTCGGTACGGCTGCCGGGGGCGAGGCGGACCGGGAGGGTGCGCGGGGCCCGGTCGAGCAGATCCCGCCCGAAGACCCCGTCCGCGTGCACCGCGAGCTTCGGTACGAGGACGGTCGTACCCCGGTTGACCAGCTCGTACGTGATGCGGTCACCGTGGACGGCGACATGTTCGACGGTCAGCGCGGTCAGGGTGGGGCCGCCGACGCGCAGCCGGACACGGACGGTGGCGGTGCGCCCTTCGGCGTCCTTCGCGACGAGCGCGCCGGAGCGGTCGCCGGGGGCGGCACCGGCCGGGACGGTCACCGTGAAGGGCACGTCGGCCCGGGTGCGCGCGGGCACGCGGACGCTCGGCTCGGCGAAGGTGACGGGGACGCCGGTGCCGGACAGCCGTACCGTGACCGGGTGTCCGCCGCGGTTGGTCACCGACACGGTGTCCTGGAGGACGGCCCCGGGGGCGCCCTCGGCGTAGAACGACGGGCGGCCGCCGCCCGCGGGCGCGAGTGACCAGCCCCCGGCCGCCGCCGCGCGCGGGGCGGCGGCGAGCAGGGTCAGCACGGCGAGGCCGAGCACACGGGTGACGGACTGGGCGGACGGCATGGGCGGCTCCGGCGGTCGGACCCCGAGGGTCAGCGGCGTACGGGCTGGTTCCGCCGGGTCAGCCAGAGGGCGCCGGCCGCGCCCGCGAGCAGCACGGTGCCGCCGAGGGTGCCGAGCGCGACGAACGAATCCTCGGGACCGGTCTTCGGGAGGGTGCCCGCGGAGTCGGCGCCGGTGCCGCCGGACGAAGAGCCGGAGCCGGTGGAGCCGGTGGAGCCGTCCCCGCTCGCGGCGCTCACGTCCAGGGTCAGGGACGGGCCGGGGTTGTTGGTGGGCGTGCAGGTCGTCGTCGTGCCGAGCGCCTTGATGGTGAGGATGCCCGCCGTGAAGGTCACCTTGCCGGACTTCTCCGGGGTGTAGGTGCCGCTCAAGTCGTTGATCTTGATGGGGGTGTTGGCGGGTATCGCGGCCTGGTTGGGCGAGCCGGTCACGTTCAGGGTCCCGCTGTCGGCGCCGCCGAGCTTGATGGTGGCGCTCGGGTTCATCGCGCCCTTGCCGAGTTCGACGGGACTGGAGGAGACGCCCTTCTGCCAGGACATCGTGATCTTGTAACCGCTGCCGCTCCGGACGCCCTTGATGTCGATCGGCGAGACGGCGCTCTTGTCGCCGATCGGCGTCTTGCAGGCGTAGTTGACGTCGACGACGGTGGCGTGCGCCGCCGGGGCGGCGAGCAGCACCACCGAGCCGGCGAGGGCGGCGGCGGACGCGAGTACGGCGGTGCGTTTCGGGTACGACGACACGGTCGGTCCACCCCATTCGCTACTGACGAGGTATCAGATTCGGCCGTCAAGGTACGCCGGGGCCCATGAGGAGGGAAGAGAAAGGGCGTGGCGGAAGTGTGAGCACTCCCCAAGGGGGCGCGGGGCCGTGTCTGACATGCGGCTACCGCCGCGTGGGCGCGGCCGTCCCCACCGGCCCGCAACCGCGAACCGACACCGGGCGGCTCCCCCTACGCCGGCGCTCCCAGCTCCGCCCAGACCGTCTTCCCGGTCTCCCCGGACGCCCGGACGACCCCCCAGTCCAGGCACAGCCGCTGCACGATGAACATCCCGTGCCCGCCCGGCCGTCCCGCCCGGTGCGGGGTCCGCGGCGCCGGCTGCCCGGCCCCCCGGTCGGACACCTCCACCCGGATCACCTTGTTGTCGCAGGCCAGGACCAACTCGTCCGGCCCCTCCGCATGCAGGCACGCGTTGGTGACGAGCTCCGAGACGACGAGCAGTACATCCTCGGCGGCGGCCCTGCGGTCGGCGGACGCGGCGGGCAGCCACCCCCACGCGTACAGCGCCTGGCGCGCGAAGTCGCGGGCTAGCGGGACGACCCCGCTCTCACCGGCGAGGCGCAACCTGCGGACCTGACGACCCCCCGACGAGGCGGACGGCACGTCGGACGCCGCCGCCTCGGACATCCCGGAAACGCCGCTGGTCTCCGGGCCGCGGTCGCCCGGCGGGTAAGGCCGGGTGGTGCTCATCAGCGCTTCACCTCACCGTTTCACCGGTTCACGATTCATAAACTCGCGTTGCTGCATTTCGTACGGGCCTGTCGGTATGGCCTACTCAACCGGGGCCGGGTCGGCCGCCGACAGATCTCTCCTGCCCGGGCGATCCGCCGGGACACCCCTCGGTTGCGAACACCGGGCCGGAACTCAGCTCTCGTCGCCGGTCTCGGGGGTTCCGTCGGCCAGGGCGGCCTCGACGGAGTCATGGACGGTGAAGACCGCCTCGGCCCCCGTGATCTCGAACACCCGGGCGACGACGGGCAGCATCCCCGCGAGGTGCACCCCGCCTCCGGCGGCCTCGGCCCGTAGCCGGGCGCCGAGCAGCACGTTCAGCCCGGTGGAGTCGCAGAACTCAAGGCGCGAGCAGTCGACGACAAGGCGCGAGAACCCCTTGTCGAGGAGATCGTCGAGCGGCTCGCGCAGCAGATCGGCGGTGTGGTGATCGAGCTCACCCGCCGGAATCACGACGGCGCTGGGGCCCTCTTCCCGCACCTCCACCAGCAGCCGGCCCGACTGTGCGCTGCCGACCGTCCCGTGGTCCATTGCCGTCTCTCTCCCGAGGTCGTGACGCTTTTGCCACCGTCTGACCGATGTCTGACGATGCCCACCGATGTCCGCCGAACGCCGTGTCGACGCCCTCGAACATTACGCCTTCTCCACGCCCTCCGACACCCGAACAACCTCTCACAAACGGACAAATGCTAATAGAACGGACTTGCGAGTGACTCGTCGAAGCGGGTAGGGCTAGTAGAGACACCTAAACCGACACGGCCGGCTTTGGAGGCGCCGCACTCCGCAGTGCACGCACGGCTTCGGCAGCCTTATGCCGAGAACGATGGAGGACACCATGTCACCCCGGCTCGACGCATCGCATACCCGGACGGCGACGTCGACACCCCCACCGGAACAACTGGATGCCATCGAGGGATCCGTCGCGGGGCTCGACCTCCCCGAGATCCCCCCGTACGACGAGGTCGACGCGGTCGACGCGCGAGCCCTGTCCAAGACCCTCTTCGAGCGGCTGGAGTCGCTGGAGGAAGGCACGTACGAGTACTCGTACGTACGCAACACGCTCGTCGAGCTGAACCTCGCGCTCGTCAAGTTCGCCGCCTCCCGGTTCCGCTCCCGCAGTGAGCCGATGGAGGACATCATCCAGGTCGGCACGATCGGCCTGATCAAGGCGATCGACCGCTTCGAACTGGCTCGTGGCGTCGAGTTCCCCACCTTCGCGATGCCTACCATCATCGGCGAGATCAAGCGTTTCTTCCGCGACACGTCGTGGTCGGTACGGGTCCCGCGCCGCCTCCAGGAGCTGCGTCTCGACCTCGCCAAGGCGGGCGACGAGCTGGCCCAGAAGCTGGACCGCGCCCCCACGGTCGCGGAACTCGCGGAGCGCCTCGGCCTCTCGAACGAGGAGGTCGTCGAGGGCATGGCGGCCTCCAACGCCTACACGGCCTCCTCGCTGGACGCGCAGCCGGACGAGGACGAGTCCGAGGGTGCCCTGGCGGACCGCATCGGCTACGAGGACCACGGCCTCGAAGGCATCGAGTACATCGAGTCCCTGAAGCCGCTGATCGCCGAACTCCCGCCCAGGGACCGGAAGATCCTCTCGCTGCGCTTCGTCGCCGGTCTGACCCAGTCGGAGATCGGCGAGGAACTGGGCATCTCGCAGATGCACGTGTCCCGGCTGCTGTCCCGCACGCTGGTGCGGCTGCGGAAGGCACTGACGCTGGACGAGTGACGGGAGCGGTGACCCGGAGTCGTACGGCTGCGGGCGCGTGGGGACCGGTCGTCCCACGCGCCCGCAGTCGTGTGCCGGACGCCCGTGGTGCCCGCAGTCGTACGCCGGACACCCTCGGTGCCCGCACTCGTATGCCGGACACACCCTCGGTGCCCGCAGGCGTATGCCCGACACGGCCCCGTGCCCCTCGGAGCGGCGATTCCCAGCCGTCTCTTTTCGCCAAAGGCCTCCCTCGCGCCCCACGCACACCCCAAACTGGCCGGTACGTCAGCAAGGACGGGCCCGCTGAGGCCGGCGCGAAGGGGTGCACCATGGTCCAGGACAACCCACCCTCGGACGCGCGCCTGACCGAACTCCTGCGCACGCCCGCCGCCACCGCCTACCCGGCCCTCCAGGAACTGCGCGCCCGCCACCAGCCAGCGGTCCTCGGCTACGCCCGGCTCTGCACGGCCGGCGACGCGGCGGCCCGCCGGCTCACCGCGCAGACCTTCACCACCGTCGCGCGGGACATCGCGCGCGGCGCCGAACCGGTCGTCCCGCTGCGCCACCACCTGCTCCTGCTGACCGCGCGCCTGGCCGCCGAGTGGTCGCACGACGAACGCTCCGCCGCCCTGGACCCCACCCTCCTCCTGGTCCTGAACTCGACGGGCGCCGCCGAGCCGCCCGCCCCGCCGCTGCTCGCGGCGTTCCAGTCCCTGCCGTCCCGCACCCAGGGCCTGCTCTGGTACGGCGTACTGGACCAGGAACCCCCGGCCCGGACGGCCACCCACCTCGCCCTGACCCCCGAGGACGTCCGGTACGGCACCCCGCCCGCGCTCCAGTCGCTGGCACAGGCCTGTCTGCGCAGCCGCCTGGCCGCCTCCGACGACCCGCGCTGCCCTGACTTCCGCCGGCTGATCGAGGAGTCGGTACGCCCGGAGAACCCCCGGCACAGCGCCGACCTGCACGCGCACATGGCCCACTGCCCGTACTGCACGGCCGCGTTCGAGGACCTGACCGCGCTCCGGGACAGTCCCCGCACGGCCCTCGCGGAGGGCCTGCTGCCCTGGGGCGGAACGGGGTACGTACGGCAGGAGATCCCGGCCGAGGCGGCCGCCGAGCCCGGCCCGGCGCGCGGCCGCCGGTCCCCGTCCCGCCGCGTCCTGCTGACCTCCACGGCGCTGGGCGTGGCCCTCGTACCGCTGCTGCTGGTGCTCCTGAGCCGCCCGGCCGGGCACACCCGGACCCCGGCGGCCGCGGCCCCGGCCCCGGCACCGCCCGCCACCCCCCAGGTGACCGTGACGGCGACGGCGACCCTCTCCCCGTCGCCCTCGCCCACGAAGCCGTCGCACAGCCCGGCCCCGACGCACTCCGCGTCGCCCACCCCGACCCCGACACACTCCGCCTCGCCGACCCCGTCACCCACCCCGAGACCACCGGGCGCCGGCTACGCCCAGGTCGTGAACGCCGCCACCGGCCGCTGTCTGGACGTCCGGGACGGCGACTTCGACAACGGCACCGACGTCGTCACGGCTGCCTGCTCCGGCTCCGCCACCCAGCGCTGGCGGGTCGACACGGACCGGGGCGTGCTGCAGTCCGCCGCGGATCCCGACTTCTGCCTGGACAGCCGGGGTTCGGTCGACAAGGGCGTCGGCATCTGGGAGTGCTCGTCGGTGGACGGCGACCACGGCGACAACCTGCGCTTCACGATCGTCTCCGACGGCGAGATCCGCCCGGAGATCGCCATCGAGACGGCCCTCACCCCGAGCGGCGACGACCAGCTCTCCCTGGACCCGGTGAACGAGGGCACGGCCCAGCGCTGGCGGGCCGGGGCGCGCTGACTCAGCCGACGGCCCGGACGCCCCTGCGCCACACCCCGGCGACCAGCGGAACACCCGGCCGGTAGGCCAGATGGACGTGGCTGGGGGCGTCCAGCAGGGTCAGATCGGCGTAGGCGCCCGGGGCGAGCCGGCCGATGTCGTCCCTGCGCAGGGCCTTCGCGCCGCCCGCCGTCGCCGACCACACCGCCTCGTCGGGGGTCATGCCCATGTCCCGGACGGCCAGGGCGATGCAGAAGGGGACGGAGGAGGTGAAGGAGGAGCCCGGGTTGCAGTCCGTGGAGAGGGCCACGGTCACGCCCGCGTCGAGGAGTCGGCGGGCGTCCGGCCACGCGGCCCGGGTGGAGAACTCGGCGCCCGGCAGGAGGGTGGCGACCGTCCCGCCGTTCGCGAGCGCGTCCACGTCGGCGTCCGTGAGGTGGGTGCAGTGGTCGGCGCTCGCCGCGTCGAGTTCCACGGCCAGCTGGACACCGGGGCCGTAGGAGAGCTGGTTGGCGTGGATGCGCGGGGTCAGGCCCTTCGCCTTGCCCGCGGTGAGGATCGCGCGGGCCTGGTCGCCGTCGAAGGCGCCCTTCTCGCAGAACACGTCGACCCAACGGGCGTACGGGGCGCAGGCGTCGAGCATCTCGCCGGTGACCAGGGAGACGTAGGCGGCCGGGTCGTCGGCGTAGTCCGGGGAGACGACGTGGGCGCCGAGGTAGGTCACCTCGTCGGTGTGGGCGGCGGCGATGCGCAGGGCCCGCGCCTCGTCCCGGACGGTCAGGCCGTAGCCCGACTTCGTCTCGAAGGTGGTGGTGCCCTGGCGGAGGGCCTCGGCGAGGTAGTGCGTGAGGTTCGCCTCCAGTTCCGCGTCGGTCGCGGCGCGGGTGGCGGCGACGGTGGTACGGATGCCGCCCGCGGTGTACGACCGGCCGGACATCCGGGCGTTGAACTCCTGGGTGCGGTCGCCCGCGAAGACCAGGTGGGAGTGGGAGTCCACGAAGCCCGGCAGCACCGCCCGGCCGCCCGCGTCGACCCGGTTGTCAGTGGCGGGTGCTTTGCCGGCTTCACCGGTCCACACGATGCGGTCGCCGTCGATGACGACGGCCGCGTCCTGGATCAGACCGAGAGGGGAGTTGTCACCGAGGGAGGGGTCGTTGGTGACCAGCGTGGCGATGTTGGTGATGACGGTGCTGCTGCTCATGGTGTCCTCGTGGGTGGTCGTCAGGCGCGGGATGCTTCGACGGCCCGTCAGGCGCGAAGGGCTTCCACGGCCCGCGCGAGGGCCTGTGGCGCATCGGGAACGAGGGTGTGCGCACCGTCTCGTACGACGTGCCGCCCACCCACGACCGTGTGCCGTACGTCCGCCGCCGTCGCGGCGAATACGGCCGTCTCGGCGCCCAGCCGGGGCAGCGGCCCCGCCGTTCTGACCGAGTCCAGCGCGATCGTCGTCAGGTCGGCGTGCATGCCGGTCTCGATGGTGCCGGCGTCCTCCCAGCCGAGCGCGGCGTGGCCGTCGGCGGAGGCGGCGCGCAGCAGGGCGGCGGCCGTCCAGTGGCCCCGGGTGCGGGTGCGCAGCCGCTCGTTCAGCTCCATCGCGCGTGCCTCTTCGAGCAGGTCGATGACGGCGTGGCTGTCGGAGCCGAGGGAGAGCGGCGAGCCCGCCCGCTGGAGGGCGACGGCCGGTCCGATGCCGTCGGCCAGGTCCCGCTCGGTGGTCGGGCACATGCAGGTGCCGGTGCCGGAGCCGCCGAGCAGGGCGATGTCCTCGTCCGTGAGGTGGGTGTTGTGGACGCCCGTGGTGCGCGGGCCGAGGACGCCGTGGTCGGCGAGCAGGCGGGTGGGGGTGCAGCCGTGGGCGGCCAGGCAGGCGTCGTTCTCCGCCGTCTGCTCGGACAGGTGCACATGGAGCGGGGCCCGCCGCTCCTCGGCCCAGCGGGCCACGGTCGCCAGCCGGCCGGCGGGCACGGCCCGTACGGAGTGGACGGCCGCCCCGATCCGCGCGTGATCCCGTTCCTTGAGAACTGAACAGCGTTCGGCCCAGGCCTCCGCGCTGCCGTCGGAGAAGCGGAGCTGGTGGGCGTTGGGCGGCTCGCCGAAGCCTGCGGAGAGGTAGGCGGTGTCGAGGAGGGTGATGCGGATGCCGGCGTCGGCGGCGGCCGCGATCAGCGCCTCGCCCATGGCGTTGGGGTCGGCGTAGGGGGTGCCGCCGGGGGCGTGGTGGACGTAGTGGAACTCTCCGACGCAGGCGATGCCCGCGAGCGCCATCTCGGCGTACACCGCGCGGGCGAGCGCGTGATAGGTCTCCGGGGTCAGCCGGTCGGCGAAGGAGTACATCAGCTCGCGCCAGGTCCAGAAGGTCCCGGAGCCGACCTGGACCGTGCCGCGCAGGGCGCGGTGGAAGGCGTGCGAGTGGGCGTTGGCCAGGCCGGGGAGGGTGAGACCGCGCAGGATCTCGGCCCCCGGCGGCGGGGTGGGGGTCTCCGCGCGGACGGCGGTGATCCGGCCGTCCGCCACCTCCACGGCGACACCGGGCTCGACGTACGTGTCCAGCCAGGCGTACTCCAACCAGTACGTCGTCCGTGTCGTCACCCGCAGGCCAGCCCTTCCAGTACGTCGGCGAGCGCGCTCACCCCGGCCACGCAGTCGTCCTCGCCCGCGAACTCGGCCGGGGAGTGCGAGACACCGGTGGGGTTGCGCACGAACAGCATGGCGGTCGGGACGCTCCCGGAGAGGATCCCGGCGTCGTGTCCGGCACCGGTGCCCAGGACGGGCACGGTGAGACCGGTGTCCCGGCCGAGGATGCGGCCGAGTTCGTCCCGCAGGGCGTGGTCGAACTCGACGACCGGGGTGAAGGACTCCCGGACCACGTCGAGGTCGATGCCGTGCGCCTGCGCGTACTCCCGGGCCGCCTTCTCGATGCCGCCGACGACGGTGTCGAGGGTGGCCTGGTCGGCGGCGCGCGAGTCGAGCCAGCCGCGCACCAGGGAGGGGATGGCGTTGACACCGTTCGGCTCGACGGAGATCTTGCCGAAGGTGGCCACGGCACCGGCGAGTTCGGCCTCGCGGCGGGCGGCGAGCACGGTCTCGGCGTACGACAGCATGGGGTCGCGGCGGTCGGCCAGCCGGGTCGTGCCGGCGTGGTTGGCCTCGCCCCGGAAGTCGAACCGCCAGCGGCCGTGCGGCCAGATGGCGCTGGCGACGCCGACCCGGTCACCGGACAGGTCCAGCGCCCGGCCCTGTTCGACGTGCAGCTCGACGAAGGCACCGATACGGGCGAGCCGCTCGGGGTCGGCGCCGATGGCGTCGGGGTCGTAGCCGGCGGCCTCCATGGCCCGGGGCAGGGTGACCCCGTCCCCGTCGGTCAGCCGGTGCGCCTGCTCGACGGTGAGGTGTCCGGCGGTCAGCCGTGACCCGACACAGGCGAGCCCGAACCGGGCACCCTCCTCGTCCCCGAAGTTGACGATGGCGAGGGGCCTTGTGAACTCCGCTCCCCTGCGGCGGAGTTCGTCGAGCGCGGCGAAGGAGGACACGACACCGAGGGGGCCGTCGAAGGCCCCGCCGTCCGGGACGGAGTCCAGATGCGACCCGGTGACGACGGCGTCCCCGGCGGTGGGGTCGCCGAGCCAGGCCCACTGGTTCCCGTTCCGGTCGACCTCGTGGAGCAGGCCACGCGCCTCGGCCTGCTCCTTGAACCAGGCGCGGCACTCGGCATCGGCCCCGGTCCAGGCGAAGCGCCGGTAACCACCGGAGTCGGGGTGCCGGCCGACGGGGAGCAACTCGCGCCACATCTCGTGGAAGGAAGCCGAGCCCCGCACAGGCCGCGAGCCCTCGCCCGCCACAGGCTGTGGGCAGTCGTTCCGCAGGGCGGAACGGGTGGGCACAGCCGCACCCGTGCCCGGCGACGAGGCGTCGGCCCCCACCGGAGCGCTGCCGCCACGTCCACCCTCACGAGGGTTCACGCGTCGTCGCCCTCACGCATCGGCACCCGCACGCCCCGCTCGTCGGCGACCGACTCCGCGATGTCGTACCCGGCGTCCACGTGCCGGATGACACCCATGCCGGGGTCGTTGGTCAGTACCCGGCGGATCTTCTCGCCGGCGAGCTTCGTACCGTCGGCCACCGTCACCTGCCCCGCGTGGATGGACCGCCCCATCCCCACCCCGCCGCCGTGGTGGATGGAGACCCAGGACGCACCCGACGCCACGTTCACCATGGCGTTCAGCAGCGGCCAGTCGGCGATCGCGTCGGACCCGTCCAGCATGGCCTCCGTCTCGCGGTAGGGCGAGGCCACGGAGCCGCAGTCGAGGTGGTCGCGGCCGATCGCCAGCGGCGCCGCCAGCTCGCCGCTCGCCACCATGTCGTTGAACCGCTCGCCGGCCTTGTCCCGCTCGCCGTAGCCGAGCCAGCAGATACGCGCCGGCAGGCCCTGGAAGTGGACCCGCTCACCGGCCAGCTTGATCCAGCGGTGGAGGGACTCGTTCTCGGGGAAGAGGTCGAGGATCGCCTTGTCGGTCTTGTGGATGTCGGAGGCCTCGCCGGACAGGGCCGCCCACCGGAAGGGGCCCTTGCCCTCGGAGAAGAGCGGGCGGATGTAGGCGGGGACGAAGCCGGGGAAGGCGAACGCCCGCTCGTAGCCCGCCAGCTGCGCCTCGCCGCGGATGGAGTTGCCGTAGTCGAAGACCTCGGCACCGGCGTCCATGAAGCCGACCATGGCCTCGACGTGCTTGGCCATCGACTCCCGGGCGCGGGTCGTGAAGCCCGCCGGGTCCTTGGACGCCGCGTCCGCCATGTCCTCGAAGGCCACGCCCACCGGCAGGTAGGCCAGCGGGTCGTGCGCCGAGGTCTGGTCGGTGACGATGTCGATGGGCGCGTTCATCGCGAGCAGCTGCGGGACCAGCTCGGCCGCGTTGCCGAGGACACCGATGGAGAGCGGGCGGCGGGCGTCGCGGGCCTCGGTCGCCAGCTGGAGCGCGTGGTCGAGCGAGTCGGCCTTCACGTCCAGGTACCGGTGCTCGATGCGGCGCTCGATGGCGCGCGGGTCGACGTCGATACAGATCGCGACGCCGTCGTTCATGGTGACGGCGAGCGGCTGGGCGCCGCCCATGCCGCCGAGGCCGGCGGTGAGGGTGATGGTCCCGGCGAGGGTGCCGTTGAACTTCTTGGCGGCGACGGCGGCGAAGGTCTCGTAGGTGCCCTGGAGGATGCCCTGGGTGCCGATGTAGATCCAGGAGCCGGCGGTCATCTGGCCGTACATGGTCAGGCCGAGGGCCTCCAGGCGGCGGAACTCCTCCCAGTTGGCCCAGTCGCCGACCAGGTTGGAGTTGGCGATGAGGACACGCGGGGCCCACTCGTGGGTCTGCATGACGCCGACCGGGCGGCCGGACTGGACCAGCATGGTCTCGTCCTGCTTGAGGGTGCGCAGTGTGCGGACCATGGCGTCGAAGGAGCGCCAGTCGCGGGCGGCCTTGCCGGTGCCGCCGTAGACGACGAGCTTGTCGGGGTGCTCGGCGACCTCGGGGTCGAGGTTGTTCTGCAGCATCCGCAGGGCGGCTTCCTGCTGCCATCCCAGGGCGCTCAGTTCCGTACCGCGCGGCGCTCGTACGGGGCGGGGTCCTGACATGGTCTGCCTCCTAGCGAATGACGGCCAGTGAAGTGTTCCTGCGGTTATTCGGTTATTCACATCCTGGCCCGCTGAATAGAACTAGTCAATACATCGGTCCGCCAGCGCGGCCGCGTTCCGGGTGTTTCGCTGGACTTATGGGCCTTAAGGGTGCGGACGACGACATGTCGGGGGACGACGTGGCGGACGGCAGGACGGGCGGCGAAGTGGGCAGGGACGGTTGCGTGGACGACAGCGAGCGGGTGGTGCGGCGGGACGACGCCGTGCGGGCGGCGGTGGAGCAGGGACTGCTGGGGCCGGACGCGCCGATCGTAGGCCTGCTGGACGTGACCGGCATCCGAGCCTCGGCGGCGGCGCTGCGCCGGGCGTTCGAGGCGGTCGCGGCGCCCGGCACCCCGATCCTGCACGCCTTCGCGGTGAAGGCGAACCCGCTGGTGCCGGTGGTACGGCTGCTGGCCGGGGAGGGCATCGGCGCCGAGGTGGCCAGCGCGGGCGAGCTGGCCCTGGCGCGGGCGGCCGGGGTGCCGGTGGAGCGGACGGTGTTCGACGCGCCCGCCAAGACCGGGGCGGAGCTGCGCGAGGCGCTGGCGCTGGGCATCGCCGTGAACGCGGACAACCCGCAGGAGCTGGCCAGGATCGACGCCCTGGTGACCGGCGGCGCACCCGCCGGCGGCCTCCCCCGCTCGCCGCTCGGGATCCGGGTGAACCCGCAGATCGGCGCCGGGAGCATCGGCGCCACCTCCACCGCGACGGCGACCTCCAAGTTCGGGGTGGGGCTGCGGGACGAGGGGGCGCGGGAGTGGGTCGTGCGGGCGTTCGCGGAGCGCCCGTGGCTGACGCGGCTGCACGCGCACATCGGTTCGCAGGGGATCTCGCTGTCGCTGCTGGCGCGGGGCGTGGCGGAGACCTACGCGCTGGCCGAGGAGATCAACGCGCGGATCGGGCGGCGGCAGATCGACACCCTCGACATCGGCGGCGGGCTGTCGGTCAACCTCGCGTCGGAGGCCACGGAGCCGACGTACGCGCAGTACGCGCGGCTGCTCGCGGAGGTGGTGCCGGGGCTGTTCGACGGGCGGTACGGGCTGGTCACGGAGTTCGGGCGGTCGCTGCTGGCCCGGCACGGCACGGTGGTGGCCCGGGTGGAGTACGCCAAGAGCTCCGGCGGGCGGCGGATCGCGGTGACGCACGCGGGCGTACAGGTGGCGGCCCGAACGGTGTACGTGCCGGGGACGTGGCCGCTCAGGATCGCCGGGTACGACGCCAAGGGGCGGCCCAAGGAGGGGCCGCCGGTGGTGCAGGACGTGGCGGGGCCGGCCTGTTTCTCGGGCGACCTGCTCGCCGAGGGACGCGCACTCCCGGCGCTGGAGCAGGGGGACCACGCGGCCGCGCTGGACACCGGCGCGTACTACTTCGGCACCCACTACTCCTACAACTCCCTTGCCCGGCCCGGGGTTTACGGCTTCGCACCGGACGGCGCCGGAGGCGTGGCGTTCGCCGTCGTACGGCAGCCGCAGACGGTCGCGGAGATCGTGGCCGATTCCGGAGGGGCGCACGCCGACGCACTCACCACCCTGCGCGCAACCGGAAGCCGTTGAGGGACCCCGGACAGAGGGATCAACTGGTGCGAAAAGCAGCTCAGTTGACCAACACTAGTCTGCCGCATGCATGTTCCACTGGAAAATGCCAAACGCACCCCTCCCGCCGCACACGTTGCGTAGTGTCTGCGTCACTCAACCGGAGAGCCAGGCGGTGGGAGGGGAGCCACGGTGCCCGGAATCGACGAGTGCTTACTGGAAGCGATGCGACTGCCCGGTGCCCGGGGGGCCGCGTTGGTCGACTGGACGAGCGGGCTGGCCCTGGGCACGGTCGGGGAGGCGCCCGGCGGTGACCACGAGACCACCGCCGCGGAGGCCGCCGAACTGGCCCGGCTGGCCGCCGAGCACGGGGCGTTCAGCACGGAGGACGACACCGAGGTGAACCCTCCGGTGGAGGACCTGATCGTCAGCAACCGGGACAGCTACCACCTGCTGCGGTTCGTGGTCACGTCCTTCGACGCCACGGTGTTCCTGCATCTGTGGCTGGCCCGCGAGGACGGCAATCTCGCCCTCGCCCGGATCCGGCTCGGCGAGATGGCCGAGCGGCTGGTGCTGGGATGACCGTGGTCGACATACCTCCGCCGCTGCCGGTCCGGGACCGGGCGGCCCCGTACGACGGGGCGGCCGGCACGCTCTCACCGATGCTGATACGCCTCGCCGAGGAGCGGGCCACCGGAGTCCTGGTCCGCGAGCACGGCACCCTGCACCTGGCCGAGGGCCGCGTGGTACATGCCGAGAGCCCCCTCGCACCCGGCCTCGACGTGCTCCTCACGGCCCACGGCACGCTCGACGCGGCGGTCTGGCCCTGGACCGACGACATACCCGCCGCGGTGCACCGGCTGCGCGATGCCGGTCTGCTGCCGAAGGGGGCCCTGGAACTGTGCCGCCTCGGCGCGCTGTACGACGCCGGGTACTTCGCGCTCGCGCCCAGCAGCACCCCGGGCCGGTTCCGGTACGGCACCCCGGCCGCCACCGGCCCGTTCCCGGCGGTCTCCGTCACCGCCCTGGAGCGCGAGACCCTGCGCCGCCGCGAGCTGCTGTACCGGATCTGGCCCGACCCGTCGACGGACGGCACTCCGCTGATCCGCGCCGACCCGGTCGCGGCACCGCCGGTCACCCAGCGCCAGCGGGCGGTCCTGGGCCGGGTGGACGGCGTCCGCACAGCCCCGGAGATCGCCCGGGAGCTGGGCCGGCCGGCCTTCCACACGCTGGTGGACATACGGCGGCTGGCGGCGGCCGGGCTCCTCGCCCCGATGAGCAGCACGGCCGCACCGCCCCGGCTCCCCCCGGTCACCGACCCCGACATCGCGCTGCTGAAGAGGCTCAGGGATGCGCTGGAGGCCCTTTGAACGGCACCGCCCCGCCGAGAGGAGACAGCTGATGGCGGCAGAACCCGGCAGCTCCGGCAGAGAGGCCGTCCTCGACGAACTGCGCCGGTTACGCACCCGGATGCCCCAGCTCACCGGCGCCCTCGCGGCCGGCGTCGACGGCCTGGTCGTCGCGCACGACTGCCCGGGCGTCGACCCGGAGGGCCTCGCCGCCCTCACCGCGGCCGAGCTCGGCGTCGCCGTGCGGGTCTCCGACGCCACCGGCAAGGGCGAGCTCAGGGAGCTGCTGGTACGCGGCGAGGACGGCTATGTCGCCACCTACGCGGCCGGCCGCAGCGCCGTGCTCACCCTGCTCGCCGAGGACCGGGTGAACGTCGGCCGGCTCCACCTGGAGGGCCGCCGGGCCGCCGCCCGGATCGGCGAGCTGGTCGACGCCGCCGAGGCCGCCGCCAAGGCCCTGCGCCCGGCCCGCAGCACCGCAGCCACACGGACCAGATCCACGCGCACGCCACGTACCAGCACCACTACCGACGCGCGCACCGCAGCAACCGACAGTTGAGTTGAAAGGAAACAGAGAGTCATGGCCAACACCGAAACCGCGCTGAAAGAGGCCCTCACCTCCATCGAGGGTGCCACCGGCGTCGCGCTCGTCGACTACACCACCGGCATGGCGCTGGGCACGATGGGCGGCAGCAAGACCTTCGACCTCAACGTGGCCGCCGCCGGCAACACGGACGTGATCCGGGCCAAGATGCGCACCATGGAGCACCTGGGGCTCAAGGGCGAGATCGAGGACATCCTGATCACGCTCTCCTCCCAGTACCACCTGATCCGGCTGCTCAAGGGCCGGGGCGGCAACGGCCTCTTCCTCTACCTGGTGCTGGACATCTCCCGGTCCAACCTGGCGATGGCCCGGCACCAGCTGAGGAAGATCGAGGAGGACCTGGAGGTCTGACCCCCGGGTCCCGGAGTCACACCAGCGCCGCGGTGCGGCGGCGGGCCCCGCCCGGGGCCGCGTCGCCCGCCGCGATGCCGGTACCGCGGTACGCCTTGACGGCCTTGCCGGCCGGGCGTCCGCCGCGCCCGTCGAGCCAGTCGACGCGCAGCCACATCAGTTGCTCCTCGGCCCGCTCCCGGCGGCCCAGCCAGGCCGCCTTCAGCCGCAGCCCGGTGCCGGTCCCGGCGAGCAGCATGCCGCCGGCGGCCGGCACCGCGAAGGCGCTGCCGAGCGCGACGGCCCAGGCCAGCAGCAGCCACCAGCGGTGCCCGCGACGCCAGTTCCGCACGGTCACCGCCCGGTCCTGGAGCACATCGTGCTTGCCGGCCCGGGCGGCCCCGCGCAGCAGTGCGGTGTACCGCTTGCGGCGGGTGAGCGCCACGACGGCGGCGCCCACGATGAACAGCGCGGCCCCGGCCATGACGCCGATCCGGCGTCCGGTGATCCCCTCGGGCAGCAGGCCGATCCCGGCCGCGAACACCCCGAACCACCACAGCGGGGCGGCCCCGGCCCGTACGACCACGGCCACCCGGGCCAACCCCTGTCCGCCCCGTGCCCCTCGTACCGCACGCGCCATGTCCGCAGCCTCCTCGCCCGTATCGGCCCAGTGGGTCCGTAGGGCGGGACGCTAACCAGAGAACGTGAGACGAGTCTTAAAGCCGGTCGTTCGACTAGCCGCCTGTTCGACCTGGCGGGCTATTCGACGAACAGCCCCCGGGTCGCCGCCCGCGCGTCGAACTCCTCCAGGCGGGCCTGCGCGTCCGGCAGGTCGTCGGCCATCGCCTCCAGGAGCACCCGGCCCAGCAGCATCGGCGCGCACGCCGTGTCGAAGGCGAGCCCGGTGCCGACGGCGGCCGGCAGCAGCAGGTCGGAGACCTTGGCCACGGGCGCGAAGGCGGAGTCGGCGACGGTCACGACGGTCAGCCCGGCCGTCCGCGCATAGCCCAGGGTGTCCACGACCTCGCGCGGATGCCGGGGCAGCGCGAAGCACAGCAGCGCCGTCGCACCCGCCCGTAGGGCCGCGTCGATACGGTCGTGGATCATCGTGCCGCCCTCGTTGAGCAGCCGGACGTCCGGGTGCACCTTGGCGGCGAAGTAGGCGAAGCCGTACGCCTGCGAGGCGGCGGCCCGCAGGCCGAGCACCGGCAGCGGCCGGGACGCGGCCAGCACCCGGCCGGCCTGCTGCACCGGGCGCGGGTCGGCGAGTACCTCGGCGAGGTGCCGCAGGTTCTCGATCTCGGCCTCGACGGCCTGCTGGTACTCGTTGTACGACCCGTTGCCGGCCGCCTGTTCGGCGGGCACCACCTCGCGCAGGTGCTTGCGCAGCGCCGGGTAGCCGTCGAAGCCCAGGGCGACCGCGAACCGGGTCACGGACGGCTGGCTGACCCCGGCCAGTTCGGCCAGCTCCACGCTGGACAGGAAGGGCACGTCGGCGGCGCGCCGCACCATGCTGTGCGCGATGCGCCGCTGGGTCGGCGTGAGCCGGTGCCCCTCGAAGAGCGCCTGCAACCGTGTCGCAGGGCTGTCGGTCACGTTCATGACGTGCTCCCCCTCCAGATGTCCGTGAACCGGTCGAGCAGCCCGGCCGCCGCCGTGACGTCGTCCGTGAGTGGCCGGTCGGCCGGGTCCGCCTCGAGCACCGCCTCGGCGAGCTCCAGCGCCAGTCCCACCCCCAGCCCGGGTTCGGGCCGGAGCTCGCGCTGGCGCAGCGCCCGTACGGCGGCGACGAGTTCGCAGCCGACCACCAGACGGTACGCACGGCAGGCGCGCAGCGTTTGACGGGCGGCGAGCGAGGCGAAACTGGCCTGCTCCTCGACGCCTCGGGAGAGTACAGCGTGCCCGAGGGAGGCGGGCGCGGAGAAGGCGCGCAGATCGCCGAGCGCGGCGCCGGCGGCGTACTCCAGGATCATCACGCCGGAGGAGGCGGGCTCCGGGTCGGCGAGGAAGGGGCGCAGGCGGGTGAAGGCGGGCTCGTTGAGGGAGGAGAGCCGGGAGGTGGACAGGCGTGCGACCTGGGTGACGGCGAGCCGGAAGTGGTCGAGGGCGAGGGCGAGCTGGGCCTGGTAGAAGCCGCCGTGGTGGTAGGCGGCGAGGTCCTCGGACGAGATCAGGGGGTTCTCGGCGGCCGCGTTGATCTCGATCGCGAGGACCTGCTCCAGGGCGTCGGCGGCGTCCAGCGCGGGGCCGTGGATCTGGGGCAGGCAGCGGAAGCCGTAGGGGTCCTGGATACGGCCCAGCGGCGGGGTGGGCCGGTCGGCGGCGCCGATCAACTCCCGCATCCGGCGGGCGACTTCGACACTGCCCCGGTGCGGGCGGGCCGCGTGTACCGGGGCCGCGTAGGCCTCGTGCGAGCCGTCGACGGCCAGCAGCGACAGGGCCGCCACCACCTGGGTGGCCTCGATCAGCCCGCGCAACTCGTGCAGGGCGAGCGCCGACTGACCGAGGGTGAGGGCGTTGCTGCTGATCAGGGCGAGGGCGTCGTTGTTGTCCAACGGCTGGGGGTCCGGGGCCTTCTCGCCCCGCCATGGGTGTTCCCCGGCCAGCGCCAGGCCCACCTGTGCCAGCGCGGCGATGTCCCCGGTGCCGACCGAGCCGAACTCGTTGACGACCGGGTGGGCTCCCGACTCCAGTGCCTCGCACAGGGCGGTGACGACGCTCGGCCGCAGTCCCGCGCCGCCCGCCAGCAGTTGGTTGGCCCGCACCGCGAGCATCGCGCGCACCTGCCGGGCGGGCAGTTCCTCGCCGATCGCCCCGGCGTGGCTGCGCAGCAGCCGCAGTCCGTGTCCGGCGGCCGCCTCGGTGGGCACGTCCTCGTTCCGGTTGGCGCCGACGCCGGTCGAGCGGCCGTAGACGCGGCCGGTCGCGGCGATCTGCCGGGCGGCGTTCCAGGACTCCTCCGCGCGCCGCATCCCGCCGGTGCCGGGGACCGGCCGGGCGGCGCCGTCGGCAAGTCGTACGACATCCTCGACGCCCATTCCGATGCCGTCGAGGATCACCAGGTCGGAATGCACCATTCCGGATGCGTCCACGATACGAGACGACAACACGCCCAAACTCCCCTCGATCCGGACACCCGATCTTGCGTTGCGGTCATCCGTTACCTCGGATTAACGCCAGACCGTTGACAAGCTATTCACCTACGAAGAACTCTGCATGACGTTATACAGCCGGGCAAGGGACATCTCATGATCCAGTTCGACGCGGTCCACAAGCGCTTCCCCAACGGCACGACAGCAGTCCACGATCTCTCCCTGGAGATGCCGGAGGGCGGGGTGACCGTCCTGGTCGGCTCCTCCGGCTGCGGCAAGACCACCACCCTGCGGATGATCAACCGGATGGTCGACCCGACCTCCGGCACCATCAAGGTCGGCGGCAAGGACATCCTCGACCAGGACGCGGCCGAACTGCGCCGCTCCATCGGGTACGTCATCCAGCAGGCCGGGCTCTTCCCGCACCGCACGGTGCTCGACAACATCGCCACCGTCCCGCTGCTGCTCGGCTGGAACCGGAAGAAGGCCCGCGCCCGCGCCGCCGAACTCCTTCAGACCGTGGGCCTGGCCGCCGACTCCGGCAAGCGGTATCCGCACCAGCTCTCCGGCGGTCAGCAGCAGCGCGTCGGCGTGGCCCGTGCCCTCGCCGCCGACCCGCCGGTACTGCTGATGGACGAGCCCTTCGGCGCGGTCGACCCGGTGGTCCGCGCCCAGCTCCAGGACGAACTGCTCCGGCTCCAGAAGGAGTTGAACAAGACCATCGTCTTCGTCACGCACGACATCGACGAGGCGGTCCGGCTCGGCGACCGGATCGCCGTCTTCCGCACCGGCGGCCATCTCGTCCAGTGCGCGCCGCCCGCCGAGCTGCTGGCCCGCCCGGCCGACGACTTCGTGGCCGACTTCCTGGGCGCGGAGAGGGGACTGAAGCTGCTGTCCCTCAAGACCCTCGCCGACGTCCCGCAGGGTCCGGCACCCCAGGGCGACTGGACCCTGGCGCTCGACCCGGCGGGCAAGCCCCTGCACTGGCGGTCCGAGGACGCCGAGCTCCCCCTGCGGCCCCTCAAGGACGGCGACTCCCTGCTGGCGGCGCTCGACGAGTCGATCGCCTCCCCCACCGGGCTCATAGCCCGGGTCGACGCGGACGGCGTCCTCACCGGTGTCTCGTCCCGCGACGACATCCACGCGCACGCCGGCCAGGCGCACACCGAGGCCCGGGTGGTGGCGGCATGACCATCGACTGGTCGTGGATAGGCGACCACACCGACGACCTCACCAGCCTCACGTTCTCCCATCTCCAGGCGGCGATGACCGCGGTCCTCCTCGGCCTGCTGATCTCGCTCCCGCTCGCGGTCCTCGCCCACCGGGTCCGCCCGCTGCGCGGCTTCCTGCTCGGCCTGTCCAACGTGCTCTTCACGATCCCGTCGATCGCGATCTTCGTCCTGCTGCTGCCGGTCAGCGGCCTGACCCGCACCACCACCGTCATCGGCCTCACCGTCTACACGCTGGTCGTACTGCTGCGGAACACGGTCGAGGGCCTGGACTCGGTCCCCGCGAAGACCAAGGAGGCGGCCAAGGCGATGGGCACCCGCCCGCTGCGCACCCTCCTGACGGTCGAGTTCCCGCTGGCCCTCCCGGTGATCATGGCGGGCGTCCGGATCGCCACGGTCATGTCCATCTCGCTGGTGAGCGTCGCCACCTACATCGGCGACGGCGGCCTCGGCCAGCTCTTCACCGACGGCTTCCAGCGCGACTTCCCGACCCCGGTGATCGCGGGCGTGGTGCTCACGATCCTGCTCGCGGTGGTCGCCGACGCCCTGCTGGTGGCCCTCCAGTACGTCCTCACCCCGTGGCGCAGGAGGCGAGCCTGAGATGTTCGAGCTGTTCAAGAACCTCGGCACCTGGCTGACCAGCGGCTCGCAGTGGGCCGGCCCGGACGGCATCGGCCACCGGCTCGCCGAGCACCTCCAGTACTCGCTGCTCGCGACCCTGATCGCGGCCGCGATCGGCCTCCCGATCGGCCTGCTCATCGGTCACACCGGCAAGGGCGCGTTCGTCGCCATCAACCTGGCGTCCTTCGGCCGCGCGCTGCCCACCGTCGGCCTGGTCGTCCTGGTCTTCCTGGCCGGCGGTCTGTCGATGCTGCCGGTCTACGTGGCGCTGGTCGCCCTCGCCGTACCGGCGATCGTCACCAACACCTACGCCGGGATGACGGCCGTCGACCCGGACGTCCGCGACGCCGCCCGCGGCCAGGGCATGCGCGGCCACCAGGTCCTCTTCCACGTCGAGCTGCCGCTGGCACTCCCCCTGATCATGACGGGCCTGCGCCTCGCGCTCATCCAGGTCGTGGCCACCGCGACCATCGCCGCCTACGTCTCCTTCGGCGGCCTCGGCCGCTACGTCTTCGACGGACTCGCCCAGCGCGACCTCGTCCAGGTGCTCGGCGGCGCGGTCCTGGTGGCGGTCGTCGCCATCGTCCTGGACCTGCTGCTGAGCAGCCTCCAGCGCTTCCTCTTCCGCCACCGCACTGCCTAGGGACCATTCGATGAACCGACGCACTCTCCTCGGGGGCCTCTTCGCGGCGGCCTCCGTCCCCGCCCTCTCCGCCTGCTCCGGCGGCATCACCTCCCTGAACGAGCAGAGCGGTTCGGCCGCCGGCGGCGGCTCCAGCAAGAGCGGGATCACCATCGGCACCGCCAACTTCACCGAGAACCAGGTGCTCGGCTACCTCTACGCGGCCGCCCTCAAGGCCGCCGGGGTGAAGGTGAAGGTCCGTCCCAACCTCGGCACCCGGGAGATCGTGATCCCCGCGCTCAAGGCCGGCGACATCGACCTGCTGCCCGAGTACCAGGGCGCCCTCCTCAACTACCTGGCGCCGAAGGACACCTCGGCGGACCCGGGCACCATGCAGAACGCGCTGGCGATCGCCCTGCCCAGCGGCCTCCAGGTGCTGCCGTACGGGCAGGCGGCCGACTCCGACTGCTTCGTCGTCACCCGGGCGACCGCCCAGAAGTACGGCCTGACCTCGCTGGCCGACCTGGCCAAGCAGAACGGCAGGCTGGTCATCGGCGCGGCGCCCGAGGTGAAGAAGCGGCGGGTGGGCGCGGTCGGGCTGCAGGAGGTGTACGGCGTCCAGTTCAAGGAGTTCAAGTCGCTGGACTCGGACGGGCCGCTGGTCAAGGGCGCCCTGAAGAAGGGCGACGTGGACGTGGCGAACCTCTTCACCACCGACACCGACATCGCCGCCGACGACTGGGTGGTGCTGACCGACCCGAAGAACCTGGTCCCCAGCCAGCACATCGTCCCGCTGATCGCCGACCGCAAGGCCGACTCCACGGTCCGCAAGGCCCTCGCCCGGCTCGGCAACCTCCTCACCACCGAGCAGCTCACCCAGCTCAACAGCCAGGTGGACAACGACAAGAAGGACCCGGAGGACGTGGCGGACGCCTACGCCGAGGAGCACGGGCTGACCTGATCACGAAGCCGTATCGCAAGATCGATGACCTGACGACGGAAGTACCAAATGTCCGCAAACAGGCACACGGAGTGACCGTGCGTGTGCTTACGGTGAGGAGGTGTCAACAGCACCGCACCGGAACTCTGTGAACTCTGAGGAAGCGTCATGGCCTCGAACCGCAGGGCCTTTCTGACCGCCACCGCAACCGCAACCGCCGTCGGCGCCCTGGCCGTCGCCCCCACCCCGGCGACGGCCGGCACCGGCCGCCCGGGCGCCCCCGCTCCCGTCACCGCCGGCCCCGCGCTGGACGAACTCCTCGCCGGCAACCGGCGGTACGCGGCCGGCCGGCCGCGCCACCCGCACGACATCGTCGGCCACCGCCGGCTGCTGGCCCGCGGACAGCATCCGTTCGCCGTCGTCCTCGGCTGCATCGACTCCCGGGTCGTCCCCGAGCTGGTCTTCGACCAGGGTCTCGGCGACCTGCTGTGCATAAGGACGGCCGGGCAGGTACTGGACGAGGCCGTGCTCGCTTCGATCCAGTACGGCGTGGCGGAGCTGCGCGTCCCGCTGGTCGTGGTGCTCGGCCACGAGCGCTGCGGGGCCGTCGCCGCCACCCTCGGCCGGCTGCGCACCGGCGCGCCCGTCCCCGGCCACCTGGAACTCCTCGTCGAGGAGATCACCCCGGCCGCCCGCCGCACCAGGGCGCTGCCCGGCGACTGGGCCGAGCACACCATGCGGGCGCACACCACCTGGGTGCGGGACGCGATCCGGGCGGACCCCGCGTTCGGCGGGGCGTCGGTGGTGGCGGCACGGTTCGACCTGGACAGCGGGCTGGTGTCGCTGCTGCCCTGAGGGCGGGCCCCCGGAGAATTGCGGGGGCTTACCCCAGTGCGCCGGGCGTCCCGGCTCCCTACCGTGGGCTCCATGACGGACGCGCATGACACCGACCTGAAGAAGGAACTCGACGCCACCCTGCACGCCCGCGGGGAACTGGGGCCCGAGTACGAGTCGGAGCTGGCCGACTCCTTCCTGGAGAAGATCGACCAGCGCATCGACGGCGCCGTGGAGCGCCGGTTGCGCAGGACCCTGGCCGAGCAGCAGCTCCAGGTGGCCCGGAGTACGCGGCGCGGCAAGGGCACCGACTCCTGGGGAGAGCGGTTCGGTTTCGCGATCGTCTCGCTGGTGCTGGCGGTCCCGCTGTCGGCGCTCGGCGGCACGTTCGGCGGCACGACCGGCCTGATCGCCACCTGGCTCGGCATCGTCGGCGTGAACATGGCCCAGGCGGTCCGCGTCAACCCGGGCATGTTCCAGCGCCCCGACCGCGAGAAGTGACCCGCGACCCCGCAGGTCACACCTGACGGGTCGGCAGCACCACGACCTGGCGCAGGTTGACGTGGCGGGGCCGGCTGGTCACATAGCCGACCAGGTCGGCGACGTCCTCGGCGGCCAGCGTGCCCATCCCCTCGACCATGCCGCCCAGTTGCTCCCGCAGTTCGGCCGACCCGATGTGGTCGGCCAGTTCGGTCTCCGTCAGCCCCGGCTCGACATTGGTGACCCGCACGTCACGCGGCCCGAACTCGGCGCGCAGCAGCTGCGAGAGATGGGTGACGGCGGCCTTGGTGGCGCCGTACACCGCGTAGGTGGGGAAGACGGCGTGCGCGCCGACGGACGACACATTGACCAGATCGGCGGTACGGCCCTCAGACGCGGCGTCCACCAGGTCTTTGGTGAAGGCGCGCAGCACCCGCAGCACACCGGTCACATTGGTGTCGATCATGCGCTGCCACTCGTCGAGCCGGCCGTCGTCGACCGGGTGGGGCAGCATGACGCCGGCGTTGTTGACGACCAGGTCGACGGTCCCGAAGGCCTCGTGCACGGCGTCCGCGGCGGCCCGCACCGACGCGTCGTCGGTGACGTCGGCGACCACGGCGAGGGCCTGTCCACCGCCCGCCCGGATCTTCTCCACGACGGTCTCCAGCCGGTCCGCGCGCCGGGCCAGCAGTGCCACCCGGGCGCCCGACCCGGCGAGCCGCAGGGCGACGGCCGCTCCGATCCCGCTGGCGGCCCCGGTGACGACGGCGGTACGCCCGGACAGGTTGTCGTACGACATGAGGTGCTCCCTGAAGAGGGCCGCCGGGCCGGTCCCGGTGGCGTGTCTCCACCCTCGCCGGGTCCGGGCGTCCTACCCAGGGATGCGCTTTTCCTGGGTCTGGCAGAACCAGGTTGGAGGCCCACCGCTCCCCTACGATCGAACCCATGGACGGGGAACTCGGAGACTTTCTGCGCTCACGCCGCGCCCGCATCCGGCCCGAGGAAGTGGGGCTGCCCACGCACGGGCGGCGCCGGGTGCCGGGCCTGCGCCGCGAGGAAGTGGCGCAGCTGGCGGGCGTGAGCGTCGACTACTACATCCGGCTGGAGCAGGGGCGCGGCCCGAGCGTCTCTGACGCGGTGCTGGACGCGATCGCCCGCGTTCTGCGCCTGGACGAGACCGAACACGCGTATCTGCGGACGGTGGCCCGCCCGGGCAAGGACACCAAGCGCGCCAGGTACTCCGCCGGCCCGCGCGTGCGCCCCGGTGTGCAGCTGCTGCTGGACGGCATGGACCGGACGGCCGCGTTCGTGCTGGGCCGCCGGATGGACGTGCTCGCCTGGAACGCGCTCGGCGACGCGGTGAACGGCTTCAGCGCGCTGGCCCCGGCCGAGCGCAACGTGCCGCGCCAGGTCTTCCTCGACCCGGCGGCCGAGGACTTCTACCCCGACTGGGCGGCCGTCGCGGCGCAGACCGTGGCGAACCTGCGGATCGACGCGGGCCGCCACCCCGACGACCCCCGCATGGCCGCGCTGATCGGCGAACTGTCCCTGAAGAGCGCGGACTTCCGCCGGCTGTGGGCGGACCACGAGGTCAAGGAGTGCGCGTACGGCGTGAAGCGCATCCAGCACCCGGTGGCCGGACTGCTCACCCTCCCCTACGAGACCCTCACGGTCCCGACGGCCCCGGACCAGACGGTCGTGGCGTACACCCCGGAACCGGGTTCGGAGACGGCGGAGCGGCTTGCGCTGCTGGCGAGTTGGGCGACGACCGGCTGAGCCGGGCCTCGCCGGGCCGGGAAGAGCCGGGCCGGGAAAAGTAATGCGCGGGGACCGCCGCACCCCCGTTACCGGGGGGCGGGACGACGGCGGTCCCCGCGAGGGACATGGACCGGGTCAGGGCCGGGTCTCACGTCCAAGCGTCCATGGAGGTCCGGGAGCCGCTCCGGAGGTCCTTGGACGTTCGGTGTCGGCCGGGGCGGGGAGCCGCTCCCGCCCTGCCGACACCCACCAATGTGCCGGACCCGTGTTAAGCGTGTGCTGCGTGGACGTGACACGCTCGTACCACTTCCGCGAAGTCCACCGCCTGGACGGAGGGCAGCAAGTTCCCCGGCGTCACGGCCGGTTCACCGGACGTTCGCTAGTGCTTGCCGCCCTTGGCGAGAAACGCCAGCAGGTCCTGCCGGCTGACGACGCCCTTGGGCTTGCCCTCGACGAGGACGATCGCCGCGTCCGCCGCGCCCAGCACCGACATCAGGTCGCCGACCGGCTCGCCGGAGCCGACCTGCGGCAGCGGCGCGCACATGTGCTTCTCCAGCGGGTCCTGCAGGGAGGCCCGCTTGCTGAACAGCGCGTCGAGCAGCTCCCGTTCGACGACCGAGCCGACGACCTCGGCGGCCATCACGTCCGGGTGCCCGGCGCCCGGCTTGACGACCGGCATCTGCGAGACGCCGTACTCGCGCAGCACCTCGATGGCCTCCCCGACGGTCTCCTCCGGGTGCATGTGGACGAGGGAGGGGATGGAGCCGCCCGCCTTGTCGCTGAGCACGTCGGCGACGCGGGCGCTGGGGCCCTCGTCCTCCAGGAAGCCGTAGTCGGCCATCCACTCGTCGTTGAAGATCTTGCTGAGGTAGCCGCGGCCGCTGTCCGGGAGGAGGACGACGACCACGTCGTCCGGGCCGAGCCGCTCGGCGACCCGCAGCGCGGCCACGACCGCCATGCCGCAGGAGCCGCCGACCAGGAGGCCCTCCTCCTTGGCGAGCCGCCGGGTCATCTGGAAGGAGTCCTTGTCGGACACCGCGACGATCTCGTCGGCGACGGTCCGGTCGTAGGCGGTGGGCCAGAAGTCCTCACCGACGCCCTCGACGAGGTACGGCCGCCCGGACCCGCCGGAGTACACGGAGCCCTCCGGGTCCGCGCCGATCACCTGGACCCGGCCGTCGCTGGCGTCCTTCAGGTAGCGGCCGGTGCCGGAGATGGTGCCGCCGGTGCCCACGCCCGCCACGAAATGCGTGATCTTCCCCTCCGTCTGCTCCCACAGCTCGGGGCCGGTCGAGTGATAGTGCGAAAGGGGGTTGTTCGGGTTGGAGTACTGGTCCGGCTTCCAGGCGCCGGGGGTCTCCCGCACCAGCCGGTCGGAGACGTTGTAGTACGAGTCCGGGTGCTCGGGATCGACGGCGGTGGGGCAGACGACCACCTCGGCGCCGTACGCCCGCAGCACGTTGATCTTGTCGGTGCTGACCTTGTCGGGGCACACGAAGATGCACTTGTACCCCTTCTGCTGGGCCACGATCGCCAGCCCCACCCCGGTGTTTCCGCTGGTCGGCTCGACAATGGTCCCGCCGGGCTGAAGCTCCCCGCTCTTCTCGGCGGCCTCGATCATCCGCAGGGCGATGCGGTCCTTCACGGAACCGCCCGGGTTGAAGTACTCGACCTTGGCGAGCACGGTGGCCTGGATGCCCTGGGTGACGCTGTTGAGCCTCAGCAGCGGGGTGTTGCCGACGAGGCTGATCATCGAGTCGTGGAATCGCACCGTTGTCTCCGGTTGCTTTCAAAAGAAGTGGTCCTGGTGGTGCCGCCAGCCTAAGGCCCGCTCCGGAGGTTCACTCACCGTTGAGATTGGCGGACTGCCAGTACGGGGCAAGGAGTGGATGTACGGGCAACGAGGAGGTGTCGGCGACGTATGTCGAGCATGTCTAGGGCACGGGTGGCCCGGCGGATCGCGGCCGGGGCGGCGTACGGCGGAGGCGGGATCGGGCTGGTCGGCGCGGCCGCGGTGGGCCTGGTGCTGGCCGAGGTGCGGATGGCCAGGATCCGGGTGGGCAACGGCAACAGCGGCGGCCGGGTACCGGCGGCGGACGGCCGCTACGGCGACGCGTACGGCACCGATGAGCCTGCGCTGCGCCTGACGATGCTCGGCGACTCCACGGCGGCGGGGCAGGGGGTGCACCGGGCCGCGCAGACGCCGGGCGCGCTGCTGGCGTCGGGCCTCGCGGCGGTGGCCGAACGCCCGGTCGAGTTCACCAACGTGGCCCTGCCCGGCGCCCAGTCCGACGACCTGGACCGCCAGGTGGCGCTGGTCCTGGGCTCGGCCTCGCCGGCCCCCGACGTCTGCGTGATCATGGTCGGCGCGAACGACGTCACCCGCCGCATGCCGCCGACCCGCTCGGTGCGTCATCTCTCGGCGGCGGTACGACGGCTGCGCACCGCGGGCGCGGAGGTGGTGGTCGGCACCTGTCCCGACCTGGGCACGATCGAGCCGGTACGACAGCCGTTGCGCTGGCTGGCCCGGCGGGCGTCGCGCCAGCTGGCGGCGGCCCAGACGATCGGCACGGTGGAGCAGGGCGGCCGTACGGTGTCGCTGGGCGACCTGCTGGGTCCCGAGTTCGCGGCGAACCCCCGGGAGCTCTTCGGCCCCGACAACTACCACCCCTCGGCGGAGGGCTACGCCACTGCGGCCATGGCGGTGCTCCCCACGGTCTGCGCGGCCCTCGGCCTGTGGCCGGCGGAGGAGGAGCGCCCCGACGTCACCCGCCGCGAGGGTTTCCTCCCGGTCGCCCGTGCGGCGGCGGAGGCGGCGGCGGAGGCCGGCACGGAGGTGACGGCGGCGATGCCGACGGGTCCGCGAGGACCGTGGGCGCTGCTGAAACGCCGCCGGCGCCACCAGGTCGACGAGCCGCCCGCCCTCCCGACCGACCCGGCTTCCGAAGAGGCGAGGTCGAGGGCCGGCACGACCGACTAGGGAGACGGTGTGCCGAGTCGGGGCGTGTCACTTACCGGCGCCGGCCGGGTGCCTCCCCCAGAGGGGGCACCCCCAGCGCCAACCCGTGGCCCCTGGGGGCACGGAGAGGCGGCGGGGAAGCGTCCCTTCAGGGGCGCGGGGAACTGCGCGACCAGCCCCCACCCACCCGCACGGAACGACGCACCCCTCGACACCGAAAAAGCAAGCGCTTAGAAAGTGCGGTCAGTGTCACACCGCGGTACCGGTGACCGATGACATACGTGCGGGTAACTTCCCAAGCAGCCCTGTCAATCCCCCGCGTCACTGGAGCCGTGAGATGCCCGAAGCCGTCATCGTCTCGACCGCCCGTTCCCCGATCGGCCGTGCCGTCAAGGGCTCCCTGAAGGACCTGCGCCCCGACGACCTCACCGCGACGATCATCCAGGCCGCCCTCGCCAAGGTCCCCGAGCTGGACCCCAGGGACATCGACGACCTGATGCTCGGCTGCGGCCTCCCCGGCGGTGAGCAGGGCTACAACCTCGGCCGGATCGTCGCCGTCCAGATGGGCATGGACCACCTCCCCGGCTGCACGATCACCCGTTACTGTTCCTCGTCCCTCCAGACCAGCCGCATGGCGCTGCACGCCATCAAGGCCGGCGAGGGCGACGTGTTCATCTCGGCCGGTGTCGAGACGGTCTCCCGGTTCGTCAAGGGCAGCTCCGACGGCCTCCCGGACACCACCAACCCGATCTTCGCCGAGGCCCAGGCCCGTACCGCCGCCACCGCCGGGTCCACCGGCTCCACCTGGCACGACCCGCGCGAGGACGGCCTGGTCCCCGACCCGTACATCGCGATGGGCCAGACCGCCGAGAACCTGGCCCGCGTCAAGGGCGTCACCCGCCAGGACATGGACGAGTTCGGCGTCCGCTCCCAGAACCTCGCCGAGGAAGCCATCAAGAACGGCTTCTGGGAGCGCGAGATCACCCCGGTCACCCTTCCCGACGGCACGGTCGTCAGCAAGGACGACGGCCCGCGCGCCGGCGTCACCATCGAGGGCGTGGCCGGCCTGAAGCCGGTCTTCCGCCCCGACGGCCTGGTCACGGCCGGCAACTGCTGCCCGCTGAACGACGGCGCCGCCGCCGTGATCATCATGTCCGACACCAAGGCCCGCGAGCTCGGCCTGACCCCGCTCGCCCGGATCGTGTCGACCGGCGTCACCGGCCTCTCCCCCGAGATCATGGGCCTCGGCCCGGTGGAGGCCTCGCAGCAGGCCCTGCGCCGCGCCGGTCTGACCGTCGACGACATCGACCTCTTCGAGATCAACGAGGCGTTCGCCGCCCAGGTGATCCCCTCCTACCGCGACCTGAACATCCCGCTGGAGAAGCTGAACGTGAACGGCGGCGCCATCGCCGTCGGCCACCCCTTCGGCATGACCGGCGCCCGGATCACCGGCACGCTCATCAACTCCCTCCAGTTCCACGACAAGCAGTTCGGCCTGGAGACGATGTGCGTCGGCGGCGGCCAGGGCATGGCGATGGTCATCGAGCGCCTGAGCTGAGCCACCGCGGGGCTCCGATCGATCTCCGAGTGATCCCCGAGTAATCCCTGAGTGACCGTCACGGGACCCACCGTGACGCCACGGCCCGGTGTTCGAGAAAACTCCGAACACCGGGCCGATTTGTGATCCAATCTCCCCCAGGATGTGACCTATCTCCCTCTGCGGGTATATCACCGCAGGTCAGGTGGGTCGCCCCAGTAAACCCGAGGGTCAAAGTCCTGTCCCTTTCGTGACGTTACGCACTGACAGCTTGATAGTCCGCCCTTCAAGCTGATGTAGGAAGTCGGGGGTCGACTTTGAACCGGGAGTACGTCAGTGAGCGCCATGCCGATCGCCTTGCTGCTCACCACGGCCGCCACGGGCGCCGTGGGCGTCGCTGTCCTGCGCAGTGTTCTGAAGCTGCGCCGTCAGGTCGCCGAGCTGCACACCCAGCTCGCCCAGAACCAGGCCGCCGCGATGCGCGCGCTGCTGCCGGCCGCCCGCAGTCATGCGGACGCCGAGCAGATACGGGCCGCCGTGGCCGAGGCGCTGGCCGAGGAGCGGGAGCGGGAGCTGGCCGAGGCGCGGGCCTTCTGGGCCGCGCAGGAGGTGCGTGACGCCTCCGACACGCCTTCGCTGCTGGGTCTGGCGGACGGTGAGCCGTTCCTGCCCCGGCACAGCGACTTCGTGGGCCTGGAGCCGGTCGCCGAGCAGGCGACGGAGGCCGACGACTTCGCCGGGGGCGCCCCCACCGAGTCGCCGGAGCTGGCGGCGGCCCGCCGCCGCCACCCGTCCCACCCGGACTTCGTACCCGTGCAGTCGCCGGTGGTGAACGACCATGAGCGCACGGTCGCGGCGCTGGAGCAGCTGGCCGAGTCCCGGGTCGAGCTCTCCGACGTGCGTCCGGGGCCGCTGGGCACGCTCGACGTCTACGTCTTCGCCGACGGCACCACGCTGTGCATGACGCCGGGGCACCGGGAGACGGCGGAACGGCTGGCCGCGGCGCTGAGCGCGGGCGAGACGCCTTACCTGCTGGGCGGGTCCGGGATCTCCGGCGCCTACACGCTGACGTTCGCGTGCGGCGAGGAGAACGTGTACATCCTGGCGGACCGGGTCATAGCGTCCCTGTGAGCCGTTGAGGGTGCGTGGCCGGGTGCGGGACCGTCGTGGCTGGTCGCGCAGTTCCCCGCGCCCCTGAAAAGCAGGGCGTTGCGCCGAGCGCACCTTCAACAGCTCAC